>NZ_JBEZLA010000073.1:0-31370 GCF_040651925.1 Streptomyces sp. NPDC048349
GCCGTGGCCGTCGGCACCCACTGGGCCTTCCTGGTCTGCGCCGCCATCGCCGTCCTCGGCTTCGCGGCCGCCTGGTTCATCAAGGAAGTCCCGCTGAGGGGCGCGGCCCCCGCCCCGGCCGACGGCGGCGGGGCCGGCCGCGAGGGCGGGGCCGCCCCCGTCCTGCAGGAATCAGCCGCCCGCTGAACGGCCGGCCGGCCGACCGGCCGACCGGCCGACCGGCCGGACGGCAGTACCAGGGCCCGGCCCCGGTGGACGCTCAGGTCCCCCGGGGCCGGGTCAACCAGGTGCCGGCCCGGCTGAAGGAGCAGGGCAGGCCGACCGGCTTCCCGGTCCGTACCGCACCGAGGCCCCCGGGCCGCCGAAGCCGCTGCCGCCTCCTGACACGCCGTCCGGCAAGCGAACGGGTGAGGGTCGATGACGCGGCCCCGCCCCGGGTGTTCCCTGGTCGGGCACATCTGCCCGACCGACCGACCAGGAGCCCCCGTGACCATCGCCCCCGCCAAACTGTCCGACCCCGTCGTCGGCGCCTTCGTCGCCGCCGTCAACGCCCACGACAAGGACGCCTTCCGCGCCCTGCTCACCGCCGACGCGACCATGTCCGACGACGGATCCGACCGCGACCTCGACCAGTGGATCGAAAAGGAGATCTTCGGCTCCGGGGGCCACATGAACGTCCAGTCCGAGTCCGACGGCGGCCGCTCCCTGGTCGTCGACTACCGCAACGACACCTGGGGCGAGATGCGCACCGCCTGGCGGTTCACCATCGCCCCCGGCGGCGGCAGGATCAGCCGCTTCGAGACCGGCCAGGCCTGAACCACCGCCCCCGCGCCACCTCCCGCACGGCCGCCGTCACGCGCTGGTCCTCCGGCCCGTTCCCGCCGGGGAAGCCGAAACGGCGGCGCGTGTGCCCGTAGGCGCGTGCGGCGGGCGCTCCCGTACGGGTGAAAGCGCAGCCGGTGTCGTTCCGGCCCGCCGAAGGACCCCGTTGGACCGGGCATGAAGCGCACTCGCATGGCAGCACTCGCCCTCGCCACCACCGCGGCGGCCCTCGCCCCCGCCCTCGTCCAGCAGGCCACCGCCGCGGACGGCACGGCGTACCTCCAGGACCCCGCCGGGGGCGAGAAGACCATGAAGTCGATGTGGACCGCGGACGAGATGCACAAGGTGGAGGCGCAGTTCCGCTTCCACACCGGAGTCCAGTACGAGACGGTCACCCGCCCGGGCCCTGCCGGCGCCCCGGACTACGAACGCCAGGTTCCCGACCCCAAGACCCTGGCGTGGGAGCCGTCGTACGAGTTCGCCTGGGCGGTGTCGGACTCGACGCTGGTGAAGAAGGCGGTGACGGACAAGGGCGGCACGCACCCCATCGAGGTGCACGCCGTACTGCGGACGGCCAAGGGGGCCAAGGCGGGAGAGGTCCACCGGAAGCTGGACGGCAAGCCGCCGACGGGACGCGAGAAGGTCGCGGGCGGCAAGCGGATCGCGTGCGACTCCGGCGACTACAAGGTGGAGTGGTCGGTGACGCGCAAGGGCTACGGGACGCTCAAGGGCACGCTGGACTGGAACTCCAGCTGCGAGCAGCACCGCACCGCGTTCGCCGAGGACCACGGGAAGCAGGGCCAGAGCTGAGGGGCCGGCCGCCCTGCGCACCTTGTGGGTGCTCGGCGGGCGACGGGGCCGGCGGCCTCGGATCGAGAGCCGCAGGGGCCATCCTGCCGCACGGGGTGGTCTGCGGCACGGGCCGGAGGTCTCGTGTCACGGATTCCTTCAGCGCTTCTTCGAGGCCTCGTTGGCCTGGGCGGCGATGTCCTCGAGGACGGTCTTCGGGTCGACGCCCGGTTCCACCGCGCGGCCGATGTTGCGCTTGATGGTGTCGCTGACGGTCACCCAGGACGGGTCGTTGACCGGGTAGAGCTGGGCGCCGTACAGCGCGGTCAGGAACATCTGGTCGTTCCTGTCGAGGCCGCCGGCCGGGGTGCGCGAGGCGCTGACGGTGGACGGCAGCAGGTGGTAGCGGTCGGCGAAGTCGGACAGGTTCTTGTCCTGGTAGAGGAAGTCCAGGAACGCGCTGATCTGCTCGCGGTTGCCGTTCTGCTTGAAGGCCATCATCCAGTCCGCCACGCCCACGGCCGGCGGGACCTCGCCGCTCCCCAGGGCGTCCGAGACCGGCATCGAGACGGTGCCGACGCCGATGCCCTTGGCGCGCGCCTCGTGGGCGAGCGAGGGGTACCCGTTGAGCATGCCGACCTCGCCGCGCAGGAACGCGGCGAAGGCGTCGGCGCGGTTCAGCTGGGACGGCTGGGTGGGGCCCGTGTAGCCGGGGGCGACCAGGTTGTCCTTGACCCAGCGCCAGGTCTGGATGTTCGGGTCGGAGGCCAGGCTGTAGTTGCCGCTGCTGTCGGCGTAGCCGCCGCCGTTGCTCAGCTCCCAGATCATCGCCTCGGCGTGCGCCTCCTCCGGCCCCAGCGGCAGGGCGTACGGGAACTTCACGCCCTTGTCCTTGAGCGCCTTGGCGGCGGACTTGAGGTCGGACCAGGTCTTGGGAGCGCTGACGCCCGCCTTGGTGAACAGCGCCTCGTTGTAGAAGAGGAGGCGGCTGCTCGCCACGAAGGGCAGACCGTAGAGGGTGCTGCCGACGGTGCCCGCCTCGGCGAGCGGCTGGAGGAAGTTCGCCTCCCGGGTCACCGAGAGGAGTTCGTCCGCGGAATAGAGCTTGCCCTGCGCCGCGAAGTCCGAGTAGGAGCCCATGAGGGCCATGTCCGGCGCGTTCCCCGCCTTGACCATGCGGGAGACCTCGCGGTCGATATCGGCCCAGGGCAGGAGCTTGACCTCGACCTTGATCGCGGGGTGTGCGGCGGTGAAATCGGCGGTCACCTTGTCCCAGAAGGCCTTTGAACTGTTGGCCGGGGTGTCGCCGTATTCGGCGGCGACCAGGCGCAGCGTGCCTCCCCCACCTGCACCGCCGCCGGAACCGCCACATCCGGCCAGCGGTATCAGCAGAGCGAGCACGACCGTGGAGGCGGCCGTGCCGAAAATTCTTCGTCCCACGGGTGTCTTCCCCTGATTTTCTTTTGGATCCCGTTACTGCTTATGAGTTGCTCCGGGTCGAGGTGTCCCTCGATGGCCCGTTGGCCGGAATTCTCTCCCGAAAGTGGGGTGACTGATTCCATTGGGGCGCACTTGTGGTCAATGCTCCAACTGGGGCTTTTCCGCATGGTGTTTTCCGATATGTGATCCACCGAGCGGACGCGCGTAGACATGCCGAAACGCCCGTTTCCGGTCTCGGAACGGGCTCGGTGGAGCGACGGGGAACGTCAGTCGGCGAATTCGCCCGCGTACGGGTCGGGTTCGCCCGTCTCGGGATTGCGGCCCTCCTGCCACCGGCGCTGGGCCTTGCGCCAGTGGACGAAGCTGAGGTGGCCGCCGTCCCAGAAGGTGATGCTGACCGGGCTCACGTCGAACTCGTCGGAGCAGAGCCGGTAGAGGAATTCGGCCATGCCGTACGGGTACACGGCGAAGGAGTCGGCGGTGTGCCGGCCGCACACCAGGACCGGCCACCGCTCCGGGTCGGGGTCGGACGTGAGCCAGCACAGGATGTCCGACCCGCCGGTGACGCCCCAGGCGATGATCGCCTCCGGGTCCACGTCGAAGGCGGCGCGGCCGCCCTCCGCCTCCCAGACCTGGCGTGCGTTCTCGGTCTCCTCGGCCATCTCGGCCGGGTCCCACTGGAGCCCGGGCTTGGGCAGGGGGAGCAGGATGCTGGCCTCCCCGTTGATGGAGCCCGCGCCGAAACGGCCCATGAAGGCGACGAAGTCGGCCGGGAACCGGGTGCCCCAGGCCGCCTCCGCGCTCTGCCAGTCGATGTCCTCATCGGCGCCGTGCGTCGCCGGCATGATCTGCTCCAGCGCCTTGATCCGCGCGTTCTCCGTCATGCCGCTCCCCTGACACCCCAGCTCAACCGCCCCAACCTACCGCCGAGCCGGGACCTCCACTAGGACCGGTCCACGCGCACGGCGGTGCCCGGCCGCAGCCCCCAGCAGGCCATCGCCCCGGCCGCCGCCTCCAGGACGTGCCGCGAACGCGGCCGGGGCAGCCCGAGCCGGCCCGGGGCCATCGTCACCACGGCCAGGACGCACAGGTTCCGGTCGAGGTACGCCACGTCGATCGCGAAGCGCATCCGGAAGGTGTGCACGCTCGCCGCGGGGGTCAGCAGCATCGCCCCGGCGATGCCGTCCCGCCCGAGCAGCCCGCGGGTGCGGGCCCGGTAGGAGGCGGCGACCTCCAGCGGCACCGCCACCGTCCCGACCCGGAGAGTGGCCTCGCCGTCCTGCCAGTTCGCCATGGCGGCAGCCTAGGCCTTGCGGCCCGGAGGCGGGCCGGGGGCAGGGGCCGGAGTCGGATCCGGAGCCCGCGCCGGAGCCGGAGCCGGAGCCGGAGCCCGCGCCGGAGCCGGAGCCCGCGCCGGGGCCGGAGCCCGCGCCGGGTCGCCGCCGGCGGGCTGGAAGGCGGACGGGGGATGGGCCTACCTTCGGCGGATGGGGGTCATCGTGATCGTTCTCGCCGCCGCATACGGGGTCGCCGCCGGGCTGCTGCTGCCGCGCGCGGCCTGGCGGCTGTCCGTCGAGCCGGGGGAGCCCTGGCGCGACCGCTGTCCCGACGGGCACGTGCTGCCGGGCTGGCTCGGCCCGGCCCGCTGCCGGGTCCCCGCGGGAGCGGTCGGGTCAGCCCCGGACCCCGCGGCGCCCGCGCCCCCCGCCCCGCACGCGTACGGGAGGAGGGCCGCGCCGGTCGCCCTCCTGACCGGCGCGCTCTGCGCCGGGCTCGGGGCGGCCGTCGGGGCGCGGCCCGAGGCACCCGTGTACGTGGGGCTCGCGCCGGCGCTCGTCCTCCTCGTACTCGTCGACCGGGCCGTGCACCGGCTCCCCGACGTCCTGACCCTGCCGCTGGCCGCCGCTTGCGCCGCCGGGCTCGGATCGGCCGCCCTCCTGCCCCGCGCCGCGGGCGACTGGCGGCTCGCCCTGATGGGCGGCGGCCTGCTCGCCGCCGGGTACCTGGTGCTCTACGCGATCAACCCGGCGGGCATGGGCCTGGGCGACGTCAAGCTGGCGCTCTCCCTCGGGGTCGCTCTTGGGTGGTACGGGTGGGGGGTATGGGCCGTCGGTGCCTTCCTGGGCTTCCTCTACGGGGCCCTGTACGGCCTTTTCCTGGTGCTGCACGGCTCCGCGACCCGCGCGCAGGGCTTCGCCTTCGGCCCCTTCATGGCCGCCGGCGCGCTCACCGGAGTGCTGCTGGGCGGTTTCGGAGCGTAATCGTGGCGCGGCAATGCACGCATCACGCTTTACGAAGGGTTATGGTGGAACCCCCCCCTCGGGCCGGTCCGTATCCCCCCCACGGACCGGCCCGTTTTTCGTTCTCCGCACCCCACCGCCATCCGCGCAGGTCAGCCGCGCTGGGCCCAGAGGTTGGTGCCGGGGGTGGACACCGCGAAGGAGTCGATCTCCTTCAGCTCGGCCTCGGAGAGCGGATCCGCCGCCAGCGCGGCCACGTTCTCCTCCAGCTGCCGCACGCTCGACGCGCCGATCAGCGCCGAGGTCATCCGGTCGTCGCGCAGCACCCACTTCAGCGCCAGCTGCGCCAGCGACTGGCCGCGCCGCCCGGCGATCTCGTTCAGCCCGCGCAGGCGGCGGAGCACCTCGTCCGACAGCAGGTCCGGGTTGAGCGACTTGCCCTGGGTGGCGCGCGAGCCCTCGGGGATCTCCTCGAGGTACTTGCCCGTCAGCAGGCCCTGCGCGAGCGGCGCGAAGGAGATGCACCCCATCCCGGCGTCCTCGAGGGTGTCCAGCAGGCCGTCGTCCTCCGTCCAGCGGTTGATCATGGAGTACGAGGGCTGGTGGATCAGCGGGCGCACCCCCATCCCGCGCAGGATCCGCACCGCCTCGGCCGTCTGCTCCGCGGTGTACGAGGAGACGCCGACGTAGAGCGCCTTGCCTTGCTGGACCGCGGACGCCAGGGCGCCCATGGTCTCCTCCAGCGGGGTGTCCGGGTCGAAGCGGTGCGAGTAGAAGATGTCGACGTAGTCCACCCCCATCCGCTTCAGCGAGGCGTCGAGCGAGCTCAGCAGGTACTTGCGGCTGCCCCATTCGCCGTAGGGCCCCGGGTGCATCAGGTAGCCGGCCTTGGTGGAGAGGATCAGCTCGTCGCGGTAGGAGGCGAAGTCCTGCGCGAAGACCTTCCCGAAGTTCAGCTCGGCCGACCCGGGCGGCGGACCGTAGTTGTTCGCCAGGTCGAAATGGGTGATGCCCAGGTCGAAGGCCCGTCGCAGGATCGCCCGCTGGGACTCCAGCGACTTGTCGTCGCCGAAGTTGTGCCAGAGGCCGAGGGAGATGGCGGGGAGTTTGAGGCCGCTGTGGCCCGTGCGCCGGTACTCCATGGAGTCGTAGCGCGTGGACTCTGCCCGATAGGGATTGGTATCAGTCACGTTGTCCTCCCTATCACGGAGCTGTGACAGACCGAGTTGGGTACCCCCTGCCGCCGCGCAGTAATGTGGCGCACTCGGGGGACCGCAATTCGCACGGGGGCATTGCACGGAGGGGCTGGAAGATCGTGAAGCTGCGCGACCTGGTGTACAGGCTCTACGCACGCCGGGTGGAAGGCCGCCTCGACCATGACGCGGCGCCCAAGCACATCGGCGTCATCCTGGACGGGAACCGGCGCTGGGCGAAGGCGTCCGGAGGCACCACGGAACAGGGCCACCAGGCCGGAGCCGACAAGATCTCCGAGATGCTGGGCTGGTGCACCGAGACGGACGTCGAGGTCGTCACCCTGTGGATGCTCTCCACGGACAACCTGGACCGGCCGGAGGTCGAGCTCCGCCCGCTGCTCAACATCATCGAGAACACCGTACGGGGCCTCGCCGCGGACGGCCGCTGGCGCGTCCACCACGTCGGCAACCTCGACATCCTGCCCGCCCGGACGCAGACCGTGCTCAAGGAGGCCGAGCAGGCCACGCACGACGTCCAGGGGATACTCGTGAACGTCGCCGTCGGCTACGGCGGCCGCCAGGAGATCGCCGACGCGGTCCGCTCGCTGCTGCTGGAACACGCACAGAAGGGCACCTCCTTCGAGGAGCTCGCCGAGATCCTGGACATCGACCACATCGCGGAGCACCTCTACACGCGCGGCCAGCCCGACCCGGACCTCGTCATCCGCACCAGCGGAGAGCAGCGGCTGTCCGGATTCATGCTGTGGCAGAGCGCCCACTCGGAGTACTACTTCTGCGAGGTCTTCTGGCCGGCCTTCCGCAAGGTCGACTTCCTGCGGGCCCTGCGCGACTACGCGGCCCGCCACCGGCGCTACGGCACCTGAGGGACCCGGGGGAGTCGTCTGACGCCCCTTCGGTCACCGCGGCACCCTCTCTCCCGAGCTTTCACCTGGGCTTCACCGAGCGTCCGTCATATGCCATGGCATGGCCCGGCCTGATCGGGGAATACCCCTTTCAGGTCGATGCCCGATCCACGGGTGTCGAGTCTCAGCGGACGGCATGGGGCCGTCCGCCCGGGAGGCCCTTTGCACCAGGACGCACGTGCGGTTCGCACGGTCGGAGTGGAGGGCCGGGAATCGGCCCTGGCATGGGTGCCGATGACCGGTCCGGTCTTCATGGCCCGACCTCTTCCGAGGGGGTACGTCCTTCCGTGGTGACCAGCACAAAGCGCCGCCTGCCCGACAGGCGGACCTACGTCCTCGACACCAGCGTCCTGCTGGCAGACCCCAACGCGTTCTCCCGCTTCGACGAGCACGAGGTCGTGCTCCCGATCGTGGTGATCACCGAGCTGGAGGCCAAGAGGCACCATCCCGAACTCGGCTACTTCGCGCGCCAGGCCCTGCGCCTGCTCGACGACTTCCGGGTCCGGTACGGACGCCTCGACGCCCCCATCCCGCTGGGCGATCTGGGCGGCACCCTGCGCGTCGAGCTCAACCACTCCGACCCGGGTGTCCTGCCCGCCGGCTTCCGGTTGGGGGACAACGACTCGCGGATCCTCGCGGTCGCCCGCAACCTCCAGGCCGAGGGATACGACGTCACGGTGGTCTCGAAGGATCTCCCGCTGCGCATCAAGGCCTCCTCCGTGGGGCTGATCGCCGAGGAGTACCGCGCCGAGCTCGCGATCACCGATGCCGGATGGACCGGCATGAGCGAGCTCGCCCTGTCCGGCGAGCAGGTGGACCTCCTCTACTCCGAGGACCGCCTCTACGTCCCGGAAGCCGCCGAACTGCCCGTGCACACCGGGCTGGTCCTCCAGTCCGAGCGGGGCAAGGCGCTGGGCCGCGTCACGGCGGACGGCAACGTGAAGCTCGTACGGGGCGACCGCGAGGCCTTCGGGCTGCACGGCCGCAGCGCCGAGCAGCGCATCGCCCTCGACCTCCTCCTCGACCCCGAGATCGGGATCATCTCGATGGGCGGCCGGGCGGGTACCGGCAAGTCGGCGCTGGCCCTGTGCGCGGGCCTGGAGGCGGTGCTGGAGCGCAGGCAGCACCAGAAGGTGATGGTCTTCCGGCCGCTGTACGCGGTGGGCGGGCAGGAGCTCGGCTACCTGCCGGGTGACCAGGGCGAGAAGATGAGCCCCTGGGCACAGGCCGTCTTCGACACCCTCTCCTCGGTCGCCGGGCGCGAGGTCATCGAGGAGGTGCTGAACCGCGGGATGCTGGAGGTCCTGCCGCTCACGCACATCCGGGGCCGCTCGCTGCACGACGCGTTCGTGATCGTGGACGAGGCCCAGTCGCTGGAACGGAATGTCCTTCTGACCGTTCTGTCCCGGATTGGCGCGAACTCGCGGGTCGTTCTGACCCACGACGTCGCCCAGCGCGACAACCTGCGGGTCGGCCGGTACGACGGAGTCGTCGCCGTCGTCGAGAAGTTGAAGGGGCATCCGCTCTTCGCGCACGTCACGCTGGCGCGCTCGGAGCGCTCCCCGATCGCCGCACTGGTCACCGAGATGCTGGAGAGCCTCTGACCCCCAGGCGGGGTGAAACGGTCAAAGAGCCCATAGCGGGAAACAGAGTTGACGCCGCCCGGCAAAGGCCCGAGAGCCTAGCCGGGCGGCGTCGCGCTGCACAGGCCTTTGACGAAACCAGCGGCAACGTGCCAGGTGTGACCTTTCCCACGCAACGCAGAATTGCCCTGCGGCGTCGAGGTCCGGCAGAGTCTGTTTTCCGTCAGGCCCCGCATACGGCACTCCTGTACCTCCCGTGAGGTACGCGCAGCACCACAACTCCACAGCCGATTGCCGTATGCCGCCCGGAGTTTCACGCGGCAGCCTCCGCAAGGAGCTGCCCACGGGCCCGCGTCTCCAGTGACCCCAGAACCACGGAGGCCAGTGTCGAGGGGCACTCTTGCGCCGCTCGGTCACTGCGGACGCTGCTGGAAGGACACCGTGTGAGCCGGATCTCGGTTCGGGGCTTCGCAGTGGCTTCGGCCACCGCAGTCACCACCGTCGGCGCAGTCGTGGGCGTTGCCACCGGCGACCCCGCCTCGAACGATCTCGAGACGACCGCGTCCGGGGCGACTCTCCTCACTGACATCCCGGTCGGCGACCAGGCCCAGGTCCAGAGCGCGTCCCTGACGCAGCAGGCCGACACCATCGCCCACGCCGCCGACGCCGACGCGAAGCGCTCGGCCGAGGAGGCCGCCCGCATCCAGGCGGCCGAGGACGCCAAGGCCAAGAAGGCGGAGGCCGAGAAGGCCAAGGCGGAGGCCGACGCCAAGGCGAAGGCGGACCGCGAGGCGAAGGACGCGGCCAGCCGCTCCGCCGCCCGTGACGCCGGAGACTTCGCCGTCCAGAGCTCCTACACGGTCGCCCAGGTCAAGGCCATCGCCCAGCAGATGGTCCCGTCCGGCCAGTTCCAGTGCTTCTCGAACATCATCAACCAGGAATCCACCTGGAACTACCTCGCCGTGAACAAGTCCTCCGGCGCTTACGGTCTGGTCCAGGCACTGCCCGGTTCGAAGATGGCCTCGGCCGGTGCCGACTGGCGCACCAACCCCGCCACGCAGATCAAGTGGGGCCTGAACTACATGAACGAGCGCTACGGCAGCCCGTGCAGCGCCTGGAGCTTCCACCAGGCCAACGGCTGGTACTAGGCGACACCGCCACCCGCCCGACTCCGGGGAGCCCCGCACCGTCCTACGGTGCGGGGCTCCTCGCGTGTACGGTCTTTCGAGGCGTGATCAGCGGGGCGGGGGGAAGGGAACGACATGGCGAAGAGGGAAGGCTGGCTCGGCCGGCTCGGGAGCAGGCTGAACCGGATGGAGGCGCGCCTCCACGAGCGGCGCGCCGAAGTCGAGGCCGAGGCCAGGGGCGACCTGCCGCACTCCGTTCCGTCGAATGGCGGGGACGCGGCCGGCGCGCCGCTGCCGGGTCCCGCGACCGCCCCGGTCCTCCCCGACCGCCCCGACCCGGTCAGCGTGGTCCCGTGGGGTATGCGGGTCGCCGCCGAAGTCAGCTGGCGGCTGCTGCTCCTGGCCGGGATGCTCTGGGTGCTGATGAAGGTGATCAGCGAAGTCCGCCTGGTCGTCCTCGCCTTCGCCGCCGCCATGCTGGTCACCGCACTGCTCCAGCCCTTCGTGGTCCGGCTGCGCAGACTGGGCCTGCCACGGGGACTGGCCACCGCCGTCACCGCGGTCCTCGGCTTCGTGATCATCGGGCTGGTCGGCTGGTTCGTGGTCTGGCAGGTCATGGAGAACCTCGACGACCTCTCCGACCGCGTCCGCGACGGCATCAACGAACTCAAACTCTGGGCACTGGACAGTCCGTTCCACGTGACCGAGAAGCAGATCAACGACATCGCGAAGAACCTCAGCGAGACCATCGGCACCAACACCGAGCAGATCACCTCGGCCGGCCTGCAGGGCGTGACGGTGCTCGTCGAAGTACTGACGGGCATCCTGCTCGCGATGTTCTCGACGCTGTTCCTGCTCTACGACGGCAAGCGCATCTGGACCTGGACGCTCGGCCTGGTCCCGGCCGCCGCCCGGCCCGGTGTGGCGGGAGCCGGTCCGCGCGCCTGGCGCACGCTGACCGCGTACGTACGGGGCACCGTCCTCGTCGCGCTCATCGACGCCATCTTCATCGGCCTCGGCATCTACTTCCTGGACGTGCCGATGGCCGTGCCGCTGGCGGTCTTCATCTTCCTGTTCGCCTTCATCCCGCTCGTCGGTGCGGTGGTGTCCGGCGCGCTCGCGGTGGTCGTGGCGCTGGTGACCCAGGGGGTGTTCAGCGCCCTGATGGTGCTGCTGGTCGTCCTGGCGGTACAGCAGATCGAGGGGCACGTGCTCCAGCCCTTCATCCTGGGCCGGGCCGTACGGGTGCACCCGCTCGCGGTGGTGCTCTCGGTGGCCGCGGGCGGCCTGATCGCCGGCATCGGGGGAGCGGTGGTCGCCGTACCGCTGGTCGCCGTCACCAACACCGCGGTGGGCTACCTGCGGGCCTACTCGCGCGAGCAGCGCCACCTGGGGCACGGAGCGGTCGGCCCGGGCCCGCACGGGGCGACGGCCCTCGGCTCGGCGGCGCGGGAGGCCGGCACCGGTGATCAGTGAGCCGGAGCTGGACGGGGAGTGGCAGCCGGAGCGGCCGGCCGAGGTGGTGGAGCGGGGAGCGGGGGACGGGCCGTTACGGCGGTCGTCGGCCCGCCCGTGGCTGTGGATGCTGGGCGGGGCGGTGCTGGCCTCGGCGGTGTGGGCGGGGGCGCTGGCGGCGCAGAATCGATTCACCGATGGCCCGAGGATCTCGTACCGGCACAGCGAGAAGCTCTGCAGGGACGCGCCGCTGTCGGGGCTGGGCACGTTGGCCGGGGGGTTCGACGAGGGGCGGCACCGCCACGGCGAGAGTCCTGCCCTGGACTGGTCGTCCTGCACCTACAGCTCGCTGCGGGTCCCGGAGCGGGCCTCGTACTACGGACGGGTGCAGGTCGACCTGCACAAGAAGACCGACCCCGGGCCGGAATTCGGGACCGCCCTCCAGCTCGATCCGTTCCTGGACGCGGCCCCCGCCGAGCCGGAGCAGGTCCCCGGGCTCGGGGAACGGGCGCTGATCGGGGGACAGGTGAGGGCGCCGCGGCTCCAGGTGATCGACGGCGGGGCGGTCTTCACGCTCAGCGCCGAGTGGTGGGCCGAGGACGCGAGCGTCGAGACCGACGGGGACGCGCTCAAAGCGGCCATGATCGAGGACATGCGCGCGCTGATGGCCACGCTGAGGAAGTGAACGCGCAGGGCCCCCGCGGCCGGTGACGGCTGCGGGGGCCCTGGTGTCCGTACGGGTGACTACTCGGCGGCGAGCGCCGCTTCCGCGTCGAGGGTGACCGCGACGGCCTGGATCACCGAGGCGATCTTGAAGGCCTCCTGGACGGTCTCGCGGTCGACGCCGGCCTTGCGCAGGACCTGCTCGTGCGAGTCCAGGCACTGGCCGCAGCCGTTGATGGCGGAGACGGCGAGCGACCACAGCTCGAAGTCGACCTTCTCGACACCGGGGTTGCCGATGACGTTCATCCGCAGACCGGCGCGCAGCGTGCCGTACTCCGGGTCGGAGAGCAGGTGCCGGGTGCGGTAGAAGACGTTGTTCATCGCCATGACCGCGGCGGCCGACTTGGCGGCGGCGTACGCCTCGGGCGACAGGTTCGCCTTCGCCTCGGGCTCCAGCTCGCGCAGGACGCGCGGGGAGCGGGCGGCGATCGCGCAGGACAGGACGGTGCCCCACAGCTGCTGCTGCGAGAGGGTGTCCTGGTTGCCGATGACCGAACCGAGGTTCAGCTTCAGGTCCTTGGCGAAGTCCGGTATGGCGGACTTGAGGGAGTCGAGGGACATTCCGTCACTCACCGGCCAGCAGCGCGCCGGCGTCCAGGGTGCCCTCGCCCTTGTTCCAGTTGCAGGGGCACAGCTCGTCGGTCTGCAGGGCGTCGAGGACCCGCAGGACCTCCTTGGGGTTACGGCCCACGGAACCGGCGGTCACCATCGTGAACTGGATCTCGTTGTTCTGGTCGACGATGAAGACGGCGCGCTGGGCGAAGCCGTCCTCGCCCTGGACGCCGCACGCCTGCATCAGCTCGTGCTTGGAGTCGGCCAGCATCGGGAAGGGCAGGTCACGCAGGTCGGCGTGGTCCTTGCGCCAGGCGTGGTGGACGAACTCGGAGTCGCCGGAGACGCCGAGGATCTGGGCGTCGCGGTCCTGGAACTCCTCGTTCAGCTTGCCGAAGGCGGCGATCTCGGTCGGGCAGACGAAGGTGAAGTCCTTCGGCCAGAAGAACACCACGCGCCACTTGCCCTCATAGGTCTTGTGGTCGATCTGGGCGAACTCGCTGCCTGCCTCGAGCGAGACGCAAGCGGTCAGATCGTAGGTGGGGAACTTGTCACCGACAGTGAGCACGTACTCTCCTTGCGGACAGGAAAGTGACCCTTTTGGGGGCTTTCCGAGGGGGTTGGACTGATCTCACATGCTGACACAGCTGCATTGATTACGGAAATAGCTAGACTCGAGCCAGGTGATCGGAGGTACCTATCAGTGGCTGTCGGTAATAGGGGAGCGAAGCAACCCACGCTGGCACAGCTGCGCGCCTTCGCGGCCGTGGCCGAGCACCTGCACTTCCGGGATGCCGCCGCCGCCATCGGGATGAGCCAGCCCGCGCTCTCCGGGGCGGTGTCCGCGCTGGAGGAGGCGCTCGGGGTGCAGCTGCTGGAGCGGACCACCCGCAAGGTGCTGCTCTCCCCGGCGGGGGAGCGGATCGCGGCCCGGACCCGGGGGGTGCTCGAGGCGATGGGCGGGCTGCTCGAGGAGGCCGAGGCGGTACGGGCGCCCTTCACCGGGGTCCTGCGGCTCGGGGTCATCCCCACGGTGGCGCCGTACCTCCTGCCGACCGTGCTCGGGCTGTTCCACCGGCGCTACCCGCGCATGGACCTCCAGGTCCACGAGGAGCAGACGGCCTCGCTGCTGGACGGGCTGGCCGGCGGGCGCCTGGACCTGCTGCTGCTCGCGGTGCCGCTGGGTGTGCCCGGCGTCACCGAACTGCCCGTCTTCGACGAGGACTTCGTCCTGCTGGCGCCCCGGGACCATCCGCTGGCCGGGCGCAGGGACATCCCGCGCGAGGAACTGCGCGGCCTGCAGCTGCTGTTGCTCGACGAGGGGCACTGCCTGCGGGACCAGGCCCTGGACATCTGCCGCGAGGCCGGACGCACCGACGGGGCGGACGTGACGACCACCGCCGCCGGGCTGTCCACCCTCGTCCAGCTGGTCGCCGGGGGACTGGGCGTGACCTTGCTGCCGCGCACCGCGCTGCGGCTGGAGACCACCCGAAACGAGTACCTGGCCACCGGCTACTTCGCCGAGCCCGCGCCGTCACGGCGGATCGCCCTGGCGATGCGGACCGGCACGGCCCGGCAGGAGGAGTTCCGGGCGATGGCTGCCGCGCTGCGGGAGGCCGTACGCCCGCTGCCGGTGTGGCCGACCGACTGAGGGGCTGCGGGGCGGGGAGGGCCCCGCGCAGCGGCCCGGGCGACGGGTCCCCGGGGTCAGTCCGGGGACTTCGGGGGGCGGCCGCGGCGGGGGATGGGGCCCGGCCCGGAGGGGAGGCGGCCGGACTCCGCGAGGGCCCGGCGCAGCAGGAACTCGATCTGGGCGTTCGCGCTGCGCAGCTCCTCGCCCGCCCAGCGCGCCAGCGCGTCGTACACGAGCGGATCGAGCCGCAGCAGTACCTGCTTGCGCGCGGGCCGCCCGGCAGGGCCTGCCGCCCGGCTCCCCTCCTCGGGCGGGGTCACTGGTAGAGGGTGCCCGCGTTGACCACGGGCTGGGCCGCACGGTCCCCGCACAGGACCACCATCAGGTTCGAGACCATGGCGGCCTTGCGCTCCGGGTCCAGGTCCACGATCTCCTCCTCGGCCAGGCGGGTCAGGGCCAGTTCGACCATGCCCACCGCGCCCTCCACGATCTGCTTGCGGGCCGCCACGACCGCGCCCGCCTGCTGGCGCTGGAGCATCGCGGAGGCGATCTCCGGAGCGTACGCGAGATGTGTGAAGCGGGACTCGATGATGGCCACCCCGGCCGCGTCCACCCGGGCGTGCAGTTCGGCGGCCAGCTTCTCGGTGATCTCCTCGGCGTTCCCGCGCAGCGACAGGCCGCCCTCCTCGTGCGCGTCGTACGGGTACTCGATCGCGATGTGCCGCACGGCCGCCTCGGTCTGGGTCTCGACGAACTCCGTGAAGTCCTCGACCTCGAACGTGGCGCGCGCCGTGTCCTCCACCCGCCACACCACGACCGCCGCCAGCTCGATGGGGTTGCCGTAGGCGTCGTTGACCTTCAGGACGGCCGTCTCGTGGTTGCGCACCCGCGTGGAGATCTTCTCCCGGGAGGTCAGCGGGTTGACCCAGCGCAGGCCGTCCGTGCGGATCGTCCCCCGGTAGCGGCCGAACAGCTGGACCACCCGGGCCTCGCCCGGCGCGATCGTGTTGAGTCCGCTCATCGCGATGAGCGCGGCCAGGACCAGCAGGACGCCGCCCGCGATCAGCGCGACCTTGGCGGCAACTGCGGCCAGCACCGCGCCGGTCGTGATCAGGCCCGCGCCGGCCGCGACACCCGCCAGCCCGAGCAGCAGCGCCAGGCCGCCGCCCACGCTGCGCGCGGTGAACTCCCGTACGTCCTGCGGAGTGGAGACGCCGTTCGTCATGGTTTGCCCCGTTTCTCATGGTCGCAGCCGGTCGAGCTGCTTAGCAAAGTGATATCACTTTTTAGTTGTGCAGCAACCCTTGGGGCATGGTGGGCGTCGGTTCCTGTGGCGTGGGTGCTGATTCTCACGTCCGAATTGACCGGTATTGGCCAGGGTTGATCAACCTTTGTCACAGCCTGCGGTGTTAGCTTTCTGAGCTGACGTCGGGGGGTAATCGAGCGGAGCGGGAGCGATGGGCCGAGCAGAAGCGCGTAAGGCGCAGCAGCAGCGCGGTGCGCGGCGGGCGCCGAGCGGACGCGCCAAGGGCGCCGAGGGCAAGGGGAGCGCCGGCAAACGCACCGGCATACGCCGCTTCTTCACCTGGAAGAAGATCCTCGGGACGTTCCTCGGGCTGATCCTGCTCCTCATGGCCGCGGCGATCATCCTGTACTTCTCGGTGAACGAACCCACCGACCCGAACAAGCAGGCCACGCTCCAGAGCAACACCTACCGCTACGCCGACGGCTCGATCATGGCGCGCACCGGTGAGATGAACCGCGAGATCGTGCCGATCGACAAGATCCCCGAGGACGTCCGCACCGCCTTCATCGCCATCGAGAACAAGTCCTTCTACCAGGACCGCGGCATCGACGTGATGGGCGTGGCGCGGGGCCTGTTCAACACGGTCACCGGCAAGGGCAAGGCCGGCGGCTCGACGATCACTCAGCAGTACGTCAAGAACTACTACTTGACGCAGGATCAGTCGGCGACGCGCAAGCTCCGCGAGCTGGTGATCTCCCTCAAGGTCGACCGGCGCATGCAGAAGGACGACATCCTCGTCGGCTACCTGAACACCAACTTCTACGGCCGCAACGCGTACGGGATCCAGGCCGCGGCCCAGGCCTTCTACGGGGTCGACGCCGACAAGCTCACGCTGGAGCAGGGCGCCTACCTCGCCGCCGTCATCCAGGCCCCCAGCCAGTACGACCTGGCGACGGCCGGCCCGAACGGCACGAGGCTCGTCCACATCCGCTTCAACGCCGTCCTCGACAACATGGTCGAGATGGGCAAGCTGGACCCGGCCAAGCGCAAGACCATGACCCTCCCGGAGCCGATCAAGCCCAAGCCGCGCCCGGGCATGGAAGGCCAGAAGGGCTACCTGATCCAGGCCGCCAACGACGAGATGAACGAGCAGAAGATCACCGACGCCCAGATCGCGGCCGGCGGCTGGAACATCGTGCTCAACATCGACCCGAAGAAGCAGGCCGCGCTGGAGAAGGCCGTCCAGGACGAGCTGGAGTCCAAGCTCGACCGCAAGGACACCAAGAACCGCCCGCAGGACCAGAGCGTCCAGGCCGGTGCGACCTCGGTGGACCCGAAGACCGGCGCGATCGTCGCCATGTACGGCGGCCAGGGCCTGGCGGAGAAGTCCGCGAGCAACGCCCTGCGCACCGACTACCAGCCCGGCTCGACCTTCAAGCCGATCGTGCTCGCCTCCGCCCTGGAGAACAACGCCACCACGCAGGACGGCAAGCCGATCACCCCGAACGCGCTCTACGACGGAACCAGCAAGCGCCAGGTCGTCGGCAGCAAGATCCCGTTCAACCCGCAGAACCAGGACGACAAGGACTTCGGCAAGGAGATCACCGTCCAGGACGCGACCAACTACTCGGTCAACTCCGTCTACGCACAGATGATCGTGGACGTCGGCCCGCCCGCCGTGAAGAAGACGGCCCTCGCGCTCGGCATGAAGGACCGCGACGGCTGGCCCGAGGACAAGCCGGCCATGTCGCTCGGCACCATGAGCGCCAACACCCTGGAGATGGCGGGCGTCTACGCGACGCTCGACAACCACGGCAAGAAGGTCACGCCGACCATCATCAAGAGCGCCGAGCACAAGGACGGCGAGTTCACCCCCCGCCAGGCCGTCGGCGCGCAGGCCATCAGCCGGCAGACCGCCGACACCGTCACCAAGGTGCTCACCGGCGTCGTCAACGACGGCTCCGGCAACAAGGTCAAGAGCAGCGCCTACGAGGCCGCCGGCAAGACCGGTACCACCGAGTCCAACGTGGCCGGCTGGTTCACCGGCTACACCCCCGAACTGGTCACCGTCGTCGCGATGTTCGGCGAGGAGCCGGGCACCCACAAGCAGGTCACCCTCACCGGCACCGCCGGCGGTGGCCGCGCGGGCGGTTCCAGCTTCCCCGCCGAGATCTGGAAGGCGTACACGCTGGCCGCGCTCAAGGGCGTGGACACCGACAGGTTCGACGTGTCCGAGGCCGAGATGGGTGCCCCGCAGGCGCCGTCCCGCAGCCCCTCCCCGACGCCGTCGCAGAGCCCCTCCAGCCAGCCGCCGACCAGCAGCGCCCCGCCGCAGAACTCGCCGACCCCGACGCCGACCCCCACGCCGACCAACTCCGCGACGAAGTCGCCGACTGCGACGCCGACCCCGACCCCGACGGCGACCAAGACCGGCGGCCCGAAGCCGCCGGACCCGCCGCTGTTCCCGCAGACGCAGGGGCACTGACCCCGGGCGCCGACACCCGACACGCCGATACGCCGATACGCCGACACACCGCCGCCCCGCAGCCTTCAGGCTGCGGGGCGGCGGCGGTCTCGCACGGGGTCAGCGCCGTTCGTGGGCCCCCGGCAGCGCCAGCTCGAACCAGACGACCTTGCCGCTGCTGAGCCGGGTGGCGCCCCAGCGGCGGGCCATCCGGTTGACCAGGAACAGGCCGCGCCCGCCCTCGTCGGTGTCCCGGGCCCGGCGCTGGCGCGGCAGCTGCGGGGAGTCGTCGCCGACCTCGCAGCGCAGGACGTCGGTCCGCAGCAGGCGCAGGGTCACGGGCCGCTCCGCGTACCGGACGGCATTGGTGACGACCTCGCTGACCAGCAGCTCCAGCGAGTCGCTCAGCTCCTCCAGGCCCCAGCGGGTCAGCGCGCGGCGGGCGAAGCGGCGGGCCCGGCCCGGAGCGGTCTCCTCCGGGTCCAGGAACCAGTACGCGACGTCACTGGGGGCGATCCCGTCGAACCGGGCCGCGAGCAGCGCGATGTCGTCGTCCCGGTCGCCCGGGCCGAGCATGTCCAACACGTCGTCGCACAGGGCCTCCAGCGGCGGCGGGTGGTCCAGGCCGGTCAACTGGGCGGTGGTGGCCAGGCGTTCGCGGAGCTGCTCGATGCCGGTCCACACGTCCCGCAGCCGGGACTCCACCAGCCCGTCGGTATACAGCAGCAGGGTGGCCCCCGCCGGCGCGTCCAGCTCCACGGCCTCGAAGTCCACGCCGCCGACGCCGATCGGGGCGCCCGGGGGGACCCGGAGCACCTCGGCGCGGCCGCCCAGGTGCAGCAGCACCGGCGGCGGGTGGCCCGCGTTGGCGATGGTGATCCGGTGGGAGACGGGATCGTAGACCGCGTACAGGCAGGTGGCCATGCGGTCGGAGCCCAGGCGCTGGGCCTGCTCGTCCAGGTGGTGCAGGACCTCGGCGGGCGGCAGGTCCAGCTGCGCCAGCGTCTGCGCGGTCGTACGGAGCTGGCCCATGATGGCGGCGGAGGTCATGGAGTGCCCCATGACGTCGCCGACGACGAGGGCGACGCGGCTGCCGGGCAGCGGTATGGCGTCGTACCAGTCGCCGCCGACGCGCGCCGTCTCGGCGGCGGGCAGGTAGCGCGAGGCGAGCCGCACCCCGGTGGGCTGGGGCAGGCTGTCGGGGAGCATGGTGCGCTGCAGCTCGTCGGCGATGTACGCCTCGCGGCCGTACAGGACCGCCTTGTCGATGCCCAGCGCGGTGTGGGTGGCCAGCTGGGCGGCGACCAGCAGGTCGTTCTGCTCGAAGGCGGGCCGCTCGGGGCTGCGCAGGAACACCGCGGCCCCGATGACCCGGCGGCGCCCGCGCAGCGGCGCCAGTACGGCCCGGTTGCCGCGCGGCAGCGGATGGTCCACGCCCAGCAGCTCGGGAAGTGCGGCCTTGGCGGCGGCGGAGGACCCGAAGACGGGCCGAACGCCGCGCAGCACCTCGGCGAGCGCGCCGCCGGAGCGGATCTCGCACAGCTCGGCCGCGGGCAGGTCACCCTGCGGGCCGACCAGGGGCAGCTGGCTGAAGTCGAGCTCGCCGGCGGCCCCCGCGGCCCCGGCGAGGTCCAGGCCCGCGCCGATGGTGCCGCCCGACGCGGCATCGGTGAGATCGTCGATCGGCCGGAGCCGGTCGGTGCGGCGCAGCCTTAAGACGACCGGGCCCAGGGGACGCTCGTCCCCGACCGGCAGCGGGTCGCGCAGGTAGACGAGGATGGCGTCCGAGAAGGTCGGCACGGTGGCCCGGCACAGGCCGAGCACGATCTCGTCGAGGTCGATGCCGCGGGCGATCCGCCGGGTGGCGGCGCCGACGAAGCGCAGCCGGTCCCCCTCGCGGCGCGCGGCGCCCATCTCTCCGGCGGGCACACCGCCGCCCCCGGGCCGGCCCGCTCCGCCGTCGCCCTTGCCGCCCACGGTCAGGTCGGTGACCTCGCCGCGCGGGCGGGGGGTCTCGGCGGGGCTCCCGTGCACGGAGCCGCCCTCGAAGGTGCGGCCGTCCCTCGGACGGGCGGTGTCCGGTCCCGGGCCGGGGTCCTCGGCGGCCGGTACGTCGGCCGAGGGGCCCGACGCGGCGGCGCGGGGCCGGGGCAGTCCGGCGGCCGAGCGGGCCGCGCGCGCGTCGGTGGCAGCCGCGGCGGCGCCGCTGCCCGGCTCCGCCACGGGGCCCGTGCCGGCGCCCAGTGCATGCGCGCGTACGGCCTCGGCGGCGGCGATGGGCGCCTTGCCGTGGCCGGCCTCGTCCGTACCTCCGCCGGAGGCGACGGGCTGCGGGCCCTCCTGAGAGGTGGGGTACTCCGTCACGCGTGGAATTCCGTCCGTTTGCGCTCGATGTGCGCTGCACTCAACTCGGTCAGTCGCGGTATACCCGCTCAGCGGCCGGGGCACCATCACCCCGGGATTCCGCGTCCCCCCCGTTACCTCTCGCCCTGCGTCGACCTCCGGTCAAATCCCGCGTACGGCACGACACTTGCGCACACAGGGTCTCATCGCGCCGCTCCGCGCGCGCAACCGTGCGGAGGACGATCCTACGTTTGCACCCCAGGGGCGCATCAAGGGTCTCACGAGGTCATATGCGCCGGGGTGCGGTCCCAGTCCTCCGGCAGCTGCGGAACCGTCCAGGCCGGATCCGGCCGCCAGTTCTCCCAGCCGTCGCGGAACGGCGCACCCCATTCCTCGATGGCCAGGACCGCCGCCCGGCCGGCCTCCCGCACCCGGCCCGCCTCCTGCGGTCCCATCAGTCCGCAGCGCTGTGCCTGGGCGAACTCGTCCTCGTCCCGCCACGTCCAGCTGCGGTCCGGGTAGACGGAGATGTCGAGGAAGTGGTCCACGGAGTCGACCCCGCCCGACCAGCGCGTCCGGGGCTCCTCCAGGTTCACGTACCAGCTCTTGAACCGCCAGCCGTGCTCCCAGAACAGCCACACCGACCACGGGTCGCCCGGGCGCGCCAGCTTCAGCACGCCGGCGCCGAACCAGCGCGAGCGCACGGTGGTCCGCGGCGCGGTGTAGCGGGTGGCGAGCGGTTCCTCGTGGACGGGGGTGCCGTCGGCGAGGACCGGTTTGACGCACTCGGTGCCGGGGGCCATCCACACGGCCAGCAGTTCCTCGGTGTCCTGCACCACCGTGACGGGGCGGCAGATGTGCACCTGGCCCTTCGGCCCGGGGGCGTGGTCGCGGTAGCGCCAGAGGATCTGCTCCCCGGGCGTCCAGTGCGTGCCCTGCGCACGCGGGTGCGCGGAGCTGCCCGCAGGCCTGAAAGTACCTGTCATGCGCAGATCTTAGGTCGGCCACCCCCCTGGATGCTGCGGTGCAGGTCACCGAGGGGGTCGGGGACGGTAAACGACCGGATTCGGACCCTGTCGCGAGGCTGCTCAGGGACGGGTCATGCGCAGGACGTCCAGCGCCTCGTCGAGCTGCTCCACGGTGAGCGCGCCGCGCTCGACGTAGCCGGCCTCGAGCACGACCTCCCTGATCGTCTTCCGCTCGGCGAGGGACTTCTTGGCGACCTTGGCCGCTTCCTCGTAGCCGATGTACCGGTTCAGGGGGGTCACCACGGAGGGCGAGGATTCGGCGTACTCCCTGGCCCGCTCGGCATTGGCGGTGATCCCGTCCACCGTGCGGTCGGCCAGCAGGCGGCTCCCGTTGGCGAGGAGCCGGACCGATTCGAGGAGGTTGCGGGCCATCACCGGGAGCATCACGTTGAGCTCGAAGTTGCCGGCCGCGCCCGCCACCGCGACGGTGGCGTCGTTGCCCATCACCTGTGCGGCGATCATCAGTACGGCCTCCGGGACGACCGGATTGACCTTCCCGGGCATGATCGAGGACCCCGGCTGGAGATCCGGGAGATTGATTTCGGCCAATCCGGTGCGCGGGCCGGAGGCCATCCAGCGCAGATCGTTGGAGATCTTGGTGAGCGAGACGGCGATCGTGCGGAGCATCCCCGAGGTCTCCACGAGCGCGTCCCGGGCCCCCTGCGCCTCGAAGTGGTCGCGGGCCTCGGTGAGCGGCAGCCCGGTGTCCGCGGCCACCTCGGCGATCACGGCGGCGGCGAACCCGGGCGGGGTGTTGATCCCGGTGCCCACGGCGGTGCCGCCCAGCGGCAGCTCGGCCAGCCGCGGCAGGGCGGCGCGCAGCCGCTCGACGCCGTAGCGGACCTGGGCGGCGTACCCGCCGAACTCCTGGCCCAGGGTGACCGGCGTGGCGTCCATCAGGTGCGTCCGTCCGGCCTTGACGACCTGCGCGAACTCGGCGGCCTTGCGCTCCAGCGCGGCGGCGAGGTGCTCCAGGGCCGGGACCAGGTCGCGGGTGACGGCGGCGGTGGCGGCGATGTGGATGGACGAGGGGAAGACGTCGTTGGAGCTCTGCGAGGCGTTGACGTGGTCGTTGGGGTGGACCTCCCGGCCCAGCCGCTCGGTGGCCAGGGTGGCGATGACCTCGTTGGCGTTCATGTTGGACGAGGTGCCCGAGCCGGTCTGGAAGACGTCGATGGGGAAGTGGTCGTCCCAGCGGCCCTCGACGACCTCGGCCGCGGCGGAGCGGATCGCCTCGGCTACGTCCTTCTCCACCACCCCGAGGCGCGCGTTGACCAGGGCGGCGGCGGCCTTGATGCGGGCGAGCGCCTCGATGTGGGCGTGCTCCAGCCGCTGTCCCGAGAGGGGGAAGTTCTCCACCGCGCGCTGGGTCTGGGCGCGCCATTTGGCGTGGGCGGGCACCCGTACGTCGCCCATGGAGTCGTGCTCGATCCGGAACGCTTCGGCCTGCTGGTGATCGGTCATTTTCGTGGCCTCCTCAAAAAGTTGAGCAATTGTCTTGTTCGAAGTGTTCCCAACTCCCCTACTGACCAGTAAATACCGGGGGTAACACCGGCACTCGGGGAGGCGTTCATGACACGTGCACACCGGAAACCCAGGCTCAGATCTACCCTCGTCGCCGTCACGGCGGCCGCGGCCGCCCTCGGGGGCGTCACCGCCATCACCCCCACGGCCCAGGCGGCGGTGCCCACGGCCACGGCGGCAGGGGCCGTGACCCCCCTCTCGCCCGAGCTGGAGGCGATCCGCGCGGCGGAGGCCACCAGGATCTACGGCGACCCGGCCATCCGCCCGCTCGGCGAGCGCAAGACCGGCCTGATCTCGCTGGGCGACAGCGAGATCTCGGGCGAGGGCGTCGGCACCTACGACCCCGCGACGAACACCTCGTCCAACCAGTGCCACCGCTCGCCCGACGCGGCGATCCACCGCACCGGCATCCCGGCCGACCTCACCTTCAACGTCGCCTGCTCCGGCGGGTACACCGGCAACATCAGGATCGGCGGCAGCAAGCAGTACGCCGACGAACTCGTACAGAGCGACAGCCTCGCCATCAAGGCCCGCAACACGAAGATCAAGATGGTGCTGCTCGTCGCCGGGGCCAACGACGACCTGCAGTTCGGCCCGGTCATGACCGACTGCGTCACCCGCTGGGTGCTCAGCCAGGGCACCTGTGAGCCCAAGTACGCCCCCGGCTGGCAGGCGCGCGTCGACGGCCTCAGGCCCAAGGTCGAGGCCACGGTCGCCGACCTCAAGACGGTCATGCGCGGCGCCGGATACGCCGACTCCGACTACAAACTGGTCGTCATGGGCTACCCCAGCCCCATCGGCCCCGACTTCTACGACAACCCGAACTTCCCCGGCAAGCTCCCCGGAGGCTGCGCCGGCTACGACTCCGACGCCACCTGGGGCCGCAATTACGCGGTACCCGCCTTCGAGAAGGGCATGCGGGACGCGGCGCGCAACTCCGGCGCCGTGTACCTCGACAACTCGCGGCTCTTCCACGGCCACGAGGTGTGCATGGAGGACACCTGGGCCCGCGGCCTCTACCTGGACCTCGGCGACCACTTCCCGTGGGACGAGAACACCGCCCGCCAGTCCTTCCACCCCAACTACCGGGGCCACGGCGCGTTCGCGTCCTGTCTGACCCAGCTCTACGACTCCGGGCTGCGCGAGGCCTCCTGCGCCGACCCGGCGAGCACCGGCACGCCCGTCCTCCAGGCCGGGGCCTGGGACGACACGTTCAAGCCCCTGAAGAACGAGGCGAACGGCACCTGCCTCGACACGAACGGGGGCTCCAGCGCCAATGACACGGCGGTCCTGGGCTGGGACTGCCACGGCGGCCGCAACCAGGGCTGGTGGTACGACGCCGCCCGCAAGTCCGTCCACAGCGAACTGACCCAGGACCGCTGCGTCGACGTCCCCGGCGCCCGCTACGGATCCGGCACCGGCCTGATCATCTACAACTGCCACGGCGGCGCCAACCAGCAGTTCGTCCGCGACGGCGCCACCCTGCGCCCCGCGGCCTCCCCGGGCATGTGCCTGACGGTGGCCGCCGCGCGCGAGCCGCTGCGCCTGCAGACCTGCAACGGCTCGGCGTCGCAGCGCTTCGCGTAGTCCCGTTCCGCCCACCCCCCACACCCGGCCGGCGCACCCCGGCCGGGTGCTCACATGTCGAGCAGCAGCTTGCGCACGTCCCGCGGGCGGTTGGTGATGATCGTGTCCACGCCCAGCCGTACGCACAGCTCGACGTCCTGCGCCTCGTCCACGGTCCACACCCGCACGGACAGCCCCTTGGCCTTCAGCCGGGCCACCAGGTGGGGGTCCCGCCGTACGAGGTCGATGCCCGGGCCCGCGTGGGTCGCGTACGGGGGCCGCGCCGGGCGGATCGTGCGCTCGATCAGGAACACGGCGGGCAGGCCGGGCGCGAGCCGGTGCAACCGGGTCAGCGCGGTGCGCGAGAAGCTCATCACCTCGACGCGGCCGTCGGACCCGTCGGCCAGGCCGTACTCCCGGAGCATCCGCACCAGTTCGGCCTCCAGCCGGCCGCCGGCGCGGGACGGGTGCTTGGTCTCGACCGCGAGCCCGACCGGGCGGGGGGCGGCCAGGGCCTCCTGCAACAGGTCCTCGAACAGCAGGACCCGGGCCCCGGCGTGCGCGTCGCCCTTCCACGAACCGAAGTCGAGCGCGCGGAGCTGCTCGTAGGTCATCTCGGAGACGATCCCGCGGCCGTCGGAGGTCCGCTCGACCCTCCGGTCGTGCACGCACACCAGCTTGCGGTCGGCGGTGAGCCGCACATCGCACTCGAGCGCGTCGGCACCGTCGTCGATGGCCTGCCGGTAGGCGGCCAGGGTGTGCTCGGGGTGCTCGTGGGAGGCGCCCCGGTGGGCGACCACGCGCACGGTGCGCCCGGAGCGGAGGGTCGGCGTGGCTGTCATACGGGGAATCCTCGCAGGGCGTGGTGAACGGGCGGGCGCGGGGCCGTGGCCCCGACGTTAACCGTGCCGGGGCGGGTGCGCCGGGGCCGACACCCCACCCCGTCCCGTCCCACCCGCTACGGCCTCGGGGCCAGGGCGGCCGGGGTGACCTTGAAGCCGCCCTTCGTGACCTCCGTGAAGGGGGCCGGGGCCATGCAGGTGCCCACCGTGGCCTGGGCGGGCGAACCGTCCGGCTTCGGGTCGACGTTGGCGATGCCCCAGGAGAAGCCGACCCGGTCAGGCGCGCCGCGTTCGCCGTCCTGGACGCTCAGGCCGATCCGCCTGCCCTCCCAGCCCGGCACGTTCGAGGTCGTGACCACCGCGGTCACCGTCGCCGTCCGGCCGCCGGTGACCAGGCAGTCCACCTCCGCCTCGGCCACGGCCGTGACGTTCTCCTCGGGCTGCGCGTGGTAGACGGTGACCCGGCCCCGGGCGTCGGTCGGCAGGCCCTGCTCGAGCCCCGGGAGCGGCCGGCTCCACGGCACCGATTCGGCGTCCACGGTGAAGCGGATGTCGTGCGACGCGGGCACGTACGGGTAGTGCACCGTGCCGCCCCCGCGCACCGAGGCGGCCTTGGGCGCCGCTCCGGCCGTGGCTGCCGACGCCACCGGGGCCGCCGGGGCGGGCCCCGCCGCGACCAGGGTGGCCACCAGGGCGGCGCAGGTTCCGGCGAGGACGAGGGTGCGCGTGCGGCTCTTCATCGTGAACTCCCGTTCGACGTGGGCTGTGCGGGTACGCAACCAGCCTCGCCGGGAGCCGTCGGCGTGCCGTCCGCCGCGTGGCGGACATGCGCGAGGGCCCCTCCCCCGGACGGGGGAGGGGCCCTCTGCGCGCGTGGCTACAGACCCGGGCCGCGGACCGGGATGTGGGTGAACGTCGGCTCGGGGGCCGGGTTCTGGAAGAAGTCGTTGCCCTTGTCGTCGACCACGATGAAGGCCGGGAAGTCCTCGACCTCGATCTTCCAGACCGCCTCCATGCCGAGCTCCTCGTACTCCAGGACCTCGACCTTCTTGATGCAGTCCTGGGCCAGGCGCGCCGCCGGGCCGCCGATCGAGCCGAGGTAGAAGCCGCCGTGCGCACCGCAGGCGTCCGTCACCTGCTGGGAGCGGTTGCCCTTGGCCAGCATGACCTTGGAGCCGCCCGCCGCCTGGAACTGCTCGACGTAGGAGTCCATGCGGCCGGCCGTGGTCGGGCCGAAGGAGCCCGAGGCGTAGCCCTCCGGGGTCTTCGCCGGGCCGGCGTAGTAGACCGGGTGGTCCTTCAGGTACTGCGGCATGCCCTCGCCCGCGTCCAGCCGCTCCTTGATCTTGGCGTGCGCGATGTCGCGCGCCACGACCAGCGGACCGGTCAGGGAGAGCCTCGTCTTCACCGGGTGCTGGGTGAGGGTGGCGAGGATCGACTCCATCGGCTGGTTCAGGTCGATGGAGACCACGTCCGAGGACTCGTCGAGGTGGTCGTCGGTGGTGTCGGGGAGGAAGCGTGCCGGGTCCGTCTCCAGCTGCTCCAGGAAGATGCCCTCGGCGGTGATCTTCGCGACCGCCTGGCGGTCCGCGGAGCAGGAGACCGCGATGGCGACCGGCAGGGACGCGCCGTGGCGGGGCAGGCGCACCACGCGCACGTCGTGGCAGAAGTACTTGCCGCCGAACTGCGCGCCGATGCCGATCTTCTGGGTGAGCTCGAAGACCTGCTGCTCCAGGTCGAGGTCGCGGAAGCCGTGGCCGAGGGGGGAGCCCTCGGTGGGCAGCTCGTCCAGGTAGTGCGCGGAGGCGTACTTGGCGGTCTTCAGCGCGTGCTCGGCGGAGGTTCCGCCGACGACGATCGCCAGGTGGTAGGGCGGGCAGGCCGCCGTACCGAGCGAGCGGATCTTCTCCTCCAGGAACTTCATCATGGAGGCCTCGTTGAGGACCGCCTTGGTCTCCTGGTAGAGGAAGGACTTGTTGGCCGAGCCGCCGCCCTTGGCCATGAAGAGGAACTTGTACGCGCCGCCGTCGGTCGCGTACAGCTCGATCTGCGCGGGCAGGTTCGAGCCGGTGTTCTTCTCCTCCCACATGGTCAGCGGGGCCATCTGCGAGTAGCGCAGGTTCAGGCGGGTGTAGGCGTCGTAGATGCCGCGGGACAGGGCCGCCTCGTCGGCGCCCTGCGTGAGGACGTTCTGCCCGCGCTTGCCCATGACGATCGCCGTGCCCGTGTCCTGGCACATCGGCAGGACGCCGGCCGCTGCGATGTTCGCGTTCTTGAGGAGGTCGAGCGCGACGAACTTGTCGTTCGACGAGGCCTCGGGGTCGTCGATGATGCGGCGCAGCTGCGCGAGGTGCGCCGGGCGCAGGAAGTGCTGGATGTCGTGGATGGCCTCTTCGGCGAGCTTGCGCAGCGCCTCCGGCTCGACCTTGAGGAACGTACGGCCGTCCGCCTCGAAGGTGGACACGCCCTCGGCGGTCACCAGCCGGTAGGGGGTGGTGTCCTCGCCCAGGGGCAGCAGGTCGGTGTACGCAAACTCTGGCATGACGGCAGTCATTCCTCACTCGGCAGACAGCGCTGGCGACCAATTGGCAGCGCAGTCCACCAGCGTAGGACCTCCCGGCGCGGCCGTGTCTGTGAGGTAAGGCTCACTGGGGAGTATCGCGATCTATCGTGTCTCGCTATGCTGGGTCGCGTGGACCTGGAAAAGCATTCCGCTGCCCCCGCCCCCGCCCCTGCTCCTGAGGCCGCCGGGCTGCGTGCCTCCGACGCCGACCGGGACCGGATCGCGCAGATCCTCTCCGACGCCCTCGCCGAGGGCCGCCTGACCTCCGAGGAGCACTCCGAGCGCCTGGATTCGTTGTACGCCGTCAAGACGGTGGGCGAGCTGGAAGCGCTCGTACGGGACCTCCCCGCGCCGGATCCCGGCCCCGCTCCGGCCGCGTACGCGCAACACGGTGCGGCGTCGGGCTACCCCGAGACGGTCGTCGCCGTGTGCAGCAGCTCCGCCCGCAAGGGCCGCTGGCGGCCGGGTGCGCTCACCCGCGCGGTATCGGTCATGGGCGACGTCAGCCTCGACCTCACCGAGGCGGTCTTCGCGCAGCAGGTCACCGAGATCAACGTGACCTGCGTCCTCGGCAACGTCGAGGTCCTCGTCCCGGAGAACGTCACCCTGCGCGGCTACGGGAGCGGCGTCCTCGGCAATTTCGAGGTGCGCGGCGAGGGCCGCGGCGCGGTCGATCCGCAGGCCCCGGTCGTGATCGTCCGGGGCTTCGCCCTGCTGGGCAACATCGAGGCGCGGCCCAGGCCCGGCGCCCGGCTGGTCGATCTGGCGGACCGAATGCGCAAGCGCACCGACGGCTGAAACCGTCCGGGACGGGGGGTCGCGTTTCGGACGAACCCCCTGCGGCCGTTGGCACCCAGTGCATAGGGGCGCGCACAGCGGGTAGGGACAGGTGCATCGTCTCTCGCTCCCGTACCCGTCGTCAGGAGTAGACCGTGCCGCATCCGCCGCATCAGTCCCTGAAGGTTGCCGTCGTGCCGAATCCGCGGGTGCCGGTGAGGGCTGAGGACGGCCCATGGCATGCGGAGGCGGTGTGCCGCCGCGACGAGGCGGGCCTGTTCTTCGCCCCCTCCAAAGAGCCCACCGCGGCCAGGCTCTCCCGCGAGGAGGCCGCCAAGCGCGTCTGCGCCCGCTGCCCGGTCATGGTCGCCTGCCGGGAGCACGCGCTGCTCCAGCCCGAGCCGTACGGCGTCTGGGGCGGCCTCACCGCCGCCGAGCGCCGCGTGGTCCTGGCGCGGATGCGGCGCCGCTCGGCCGAACTGCGCCAAACGCCCGGGCCCGGCACCATAGCCGCCGCGGGCTGACCCCGCGCCAGGAAGCGTGCGCGGACCCGTACGGAGTGCGCGAGCACGGCAGAGGGGCGGTCACCGCCGCACACGGTGACCGCCCCTCTCGTGCTGTCCGCCCGGAGGCTACTGGGCGCGGTCGAAGTCGACGGCGCTGTACGCGCGCAGCTTCGACAGTCGGTGCGTCGAGTCGATCTGGCGGATCGTGCCCGACTTCGAGCGCATGACCAGCGAAGACGTGGTCGCGGTCTCCGAGCGGTAGTGGACGCCGCGCAGCAGCTCGCCGTCCGTGATGCCGGTGGCGACGAAGAAGACGTTCTCGCCGGACACCAGGTCGTTCGTGAACAGGACGCGGTCCAGGTCGTGGCCGGCGTCCAGAGCGCGCTGGCGCTCCGCCTCGTCCTTCGGCCAGAGCTTGCCCTGGATCGTGCCGCCGAGGCACTTTATGGCGCAGGCCGAGATGATGCCCTCGGGGGTGCCGCCGATGCCCAGGAGCAGGTCCACGCCGGTGCCCTCGCGCACCGCCATGACCGAGCCCGCGACGTCGCCGTCCGAGATGAACTTGATCCGCGCGCCCGTCTCGCGGATCTCCTTGACGATGCCCTCGTGGCGGGGGCGGTCCAGGATCACGACGGTGACGTCCTCGACGGCCATGTTCTTGGCCTTGGCGACGCGGCGGATGTTCACCGAGACGGGGGCGTTGATGTCGACGAAGTCGGCGGCCTCGGGGCCCGTGACCAGCTTCTCCATGTAGAAGACCGCGGACGGGTCGAACATGGTGCCGCGGTCGGCGGCGGCCAGGACGGCGATGGCGTTGGGCATGCCCTTGGCGTTCAGGGTGGTGCCGTCGATCGGGTCCACGGCGATGTCGACCTCGGCGCCGGTGCCGTCGCCCACCCGCTCGCCGTTGAAGAGCATGGGGGCCTCGTCCTTCTCCCCCTCGCCGATGACGACGACGCCGTTCATCGAAACGGTGGAGATCAGGGTGCGCATCGCGTTGACCGCGGCCCCGTCCGCGCCGATCTTGTCGCCGCGTCCGACCCACCGGCCGGCGGCCATGGCGGCGGCCTCGGTGACCCGTACGAGTTCCAGGGCGAGGTTGCGGTCGGGGGCCTCCGGAGAGACTTCGAGCTGGGGCGGCAGGTTGTGCTCGGTCATCGGAGCGCACCTTTCTGTACGGCGACGGCCGGGAAGTGAGGGTGCTGGAACTCTATCGGTACGTCGACATATTGAGCAGGGCGGGTCACGTATGAGCGGAATATCGGTCATTCGATTGGCCTGAGCGGACGTCTTGCCGGGGCCGGGAGCGCGCCGCACAGGAGTCCGGGCGCGTCCGGGGGCCACCCCGGCGGTGATCGCCGGCGCGCGTACGGGACGATGGTGCCGTGGCAGGTATGAAAGGCAAGCAGACGGTCTGGGACATGGTCCGGTCGCTGGCGGTCATCGGCATCGTGGTCGCGGGGATCTACCTCTTCGTTCCCCATGACGAGGACGCCGATCCGACGCGCACGGTCGACTACCGGGTGGAGACGCTCACGGCCCGGCGCGCCGCCCCGTACCCCGTGGCCGTCCCGGTGGGGCTGCCCCAGGAGTGGCGGGCGACCTCGGTGACGTACCAGCGCAAGGAGGCCCACGCCTGGCACCTGGGCTTCCAGGACCCGGAGCGGCAGTACGTGTCGGTGGAGCAGTCCGCGGACACCTCCGCCAAGTACCTCGCCGCGGTCACCCAGAAGGCGGAGGCCACCGGGCAGACCCAGCAGGTCGGCGACGCCGTCTGGGAGCGCTGGGACGGCGAGAAGTACGACGCCCTCGTGAAGCGCGAGCAGGGCTTCGTCACGGTGGTCACCGGGACGGCCTCCTTCGAGCAGCTGGGCACCATGGCCGCGGCCCTGGAGTTCAAGCAGGGCCAGCAGGGCGCCTGACGCCCCGCGCCGACGGGCGTACGCACGACGAAACGGCCGCGCGCCCCGGATCTCCGGACGGTGCTGGTCTGCGACGACGGGCGGGTCGTGCTGACCGGCCTGGCGGCGG
>NZ_JBEZLA010000074.1:0-31146 GCF_040651925.1 Streptomyces sp. NPDC048349
TCCGTGTCCTGGGCGGTGGCATCGGCGCCGGTCTGTAACGCCTGCAGGATCTTCGACCAGGTTCCATCCGCCGGCCAGCGGCGGTGGCGCTCGTAGACGGTCTGCCAGGATCCGTAGCGTTCGGGCAGGTCACGCCAGGGAATCCCGGTCCGTGTCCGGTAGAGCACTCCGTTGACGACGGTCCGGTGGTCGGCCCAACGGCCACCCGGACCACCCGTCTCCGGCAGGAGCGGGGCTATGTGTTCCCACTGGGCATTCGTCAGTTCATGCCGGCGCACCATGACCGACTCATGCCCGGAACGGCAACAGATCCACCATGCCGGGCAAGAGCCATCAGACACTGCCTAGTCCCTCTGGATCGTCACCGGAACGGTGACCGGCGATCGTGACCGCGACCGGCTGGTGACCAGTGGCGTGACCGATCGGGGTGACTGGTACGGGGCGGGCCGGTGTGTGCTGACCGATCGTGGTGACCGATCCGGGGGCTGCGCGACCGGTGACCTATTCGGGTGCCGGGGACTGGTGACTGATCGACGGCTCGTCGGCCATCGGGGTCATGACCGATTCCCATGTCACCGGTCACTGAGCCTCGATCACCCCGTGCTGAGGGTTGTGGCTCTGGTGACTGGTGTGGAGCGGGCCGGTGACTGGTGACCGATCTGGGACCGGGTGACCGGTGACTGATTCGCGCCCGGTGACCGATTGACGGCTCGCGGGTCACCGGTCACGACCGATTCCCACGGCACCGGTCACCGGTCACCGACACCCCGACCACCGCCCCCGCAGCGGGCACGTGGGTCTGGTGACTGGTGCGGAGCGGGCCGGTGAGTGCTGGCCGATCCTCGCGTGACCGATCCGGGCCGCGGTGACTGGTGACCGTTCCGAGCGCCGGTGACTGGTGACCGATCGGCGGCTCGTCGGTCACCGGTCGGTGCTGGTGACGGTGACCGCGGCGGTCTCGTCCCACGTGGCTGGGTCTCCGAAGACGAACTCGCCGCCGTGCTTGGGTGGACGACCGCCCTGCGGCGGGCAGACCCACGGCACTGGCACTGGCACTGGCTTGCGCATCACCCGGTCCGAGCGGAGCCGGCCCAGGACCTCCACGGGCAGGTCGGCCAGGAGGTGCGCGATGCGGGGCGCGTCGTAGCCCGCGTCCAACACGACCAAGACCTCCGGGTCCCCGTCCCGCCACTGCACGGCCTCTGTAAGGCGTTCGACGACGTCGCGGACCTGGTGGGCGGTGACCGCAGCGGCATCGGCGCCGGGCCAGCCGGATCGCGTCCAGCAACGCGGTCCACGAGGTCCGGCCCGTCTCCAGCGCGGCAACGATCGAGTACGGCCAGCCGGGCACCATCTGGTGCTTGCCCAGGCCCCGGGCCGAACGTGTGGCAGAAGGAACGGTCGGAGCAGGTGTCGGCGTCCGGCCGCAGCCGTGGGGAGACGTCCACGGCCAACACCAGCCGACCGTCGCGAGCCCGGGGCAACGGCACACCGGCCAGGGCCCGCCGCAGCCGGGCAACGTCGATCCGGCCCAGGTTCAGCCCGGAGTATAGGGCGCCGTGCCCGCGACGGTGCTCGGGCGCAAGGGCCAGGTCCACGAGACTGCGGACCGGCCCGTCGGTGCACAGCAGGGCGTCGCACAGCTCAAACAGCGCGTCGCTTCTGGAGACCAGGCACGCGTACAGCTCCGACCGGAACTCCGTCACGGTCGTGAACGCGTCTCGTTGGACCTCGTGCTCGACCAGTTCCACAATTCGGCCTCCATGCCCCGCCGGCCTCTCCACGCAGGATCAAGCCGCGACCCCACGGACATGCCGTGAACAGGGGAAACCCGAACAAGTTCGAGAACCGTTCGATGGCGGACCAACATGACAAGCTGAGGACTCACCCACCTCACCCCGTGGTTGACCATCGATGTGGGGGGGTGCCGAATCGTGATCCACCAGGCTTTCGATCGCACGTACGATGCCGAGCGTGATCGTTGCTTACGTGGACACAACCTCTCAGAGCTTTGCCATCGGGCAGGTGACCGGCGTTCTCTCCATTTTCGGCGTCGCCATCGTGCTGCTCTGGCGCCTTACCCGGTCCTGGCGCGCCCCGTCGACCCCGGCGGGGGGCGACCCTGCCACCACCCTTCGCGAGGAACGGAGGCGCCGACGGATCATCATCGGTCTTACAGCGCTAATCGCGGTGGGCGCGGCGATGCAGGCTGTGGCGTCGTACAACCCGGAACCACGAGCCTCCGAAGCAGTGGCGACCGGGCCCGTTTCCGATGGCCGGCAGGCGGACACGTCGCGCACCGTCGTTCTGCCGGACAGCTTCGCGGAGTTCCGGCTGATGACCGGCGAGGCCGCGAAGCAAACCGAGGCAGCGGTGCTGGCGGGCCGCAAACTGCCCCAGGGAATGAAGACCGGCTACTACGACAAGGACGGGGACGAGGACCTCGACTTGCTCGTCATGGTCCGCAGCGCCGAGTGGGACCCCAAGATCCGCGAGGAGAAGGCCACCAAGTCGATCTCCCAGGAGTTCCTCAACTACTTCACCGGTGCGAAAGCCCACGACGTGACCCGCTTCGACCCGGGCCAGTACGGCGGGGGTCTCGCCTGCGGCCTCTCCCAAGGACTCGACGGCGACCAGGCGGTGTGCGCCTGGAGCGACGCCACCACCTTCGGCGCGGTCCGAATCGTGCAGTCGACTACCCTCGCCGACGCCGCGCAGACCACCCTTACACTCCGCAACACCGCCACACACTGACGACACAGCCTGCGTTGATAGGGGTAGACCTGCACAGCCTCCTGCCACGTGGTCGGCCGTGGACAGGGTCCGAGCGTGCGAGGCGCCCAACGGCGGGCCGGCAGCCTGCTGGCTGCCGTACGTTCAGCGGGTGCCACCGGAGCGCACCACAGCAGTCCAGGAGCTGAGGGTCCTGGACTGCGTCCGTCTCACTGCGCGGACCAGTACGTTGGCAACCGTAGCTCGCATCCGGATCCAGTGCCCATGCCACTGGAAGGCCCCTGATTTGGGGTTCGGATAGGGCGGCGCCCGGCGGGAAAGTGGATCCCGGCCCGGCACGCGCTCGACACCGGACCATAAATCACAAGATCAGGCCCGCACTGTGTGGGTGTTGGAAGGGGCGGGTTTGCCGGAGAGGACCTGGGTGATGGTGTCTTCGGTGGCGTCTTCGAGGGTGAGGTCGTAGGTGCGTGCGATCTGCTGGATGCGGGTGACGGTCCGGCGGACCGCGGCGTTGTTGCCTGCGGCCCATTCGATGGTCAGCAGGTCGCGGTAGAGCACTTCGGAGGTTTCTTCGACGTCCAGGGCCTTGTGGACGGTGCGGCGGGCGGCGTCCAGGTCGGGCAGGACACCGTCGGCGTGCCAGCGGGCGAGGGTGTGCGCGGTGTCGGTGATCCTGGAGAGCATGTCCTGGATGACCGGGTCCGCCCAGGGCAGGGTCCGGCCGTCGAACGGCTTGCCCCGTACGAGCGCCATCGCCTCCTCCAAGTCCTCGATGCCGTGGAGCGGGCCTGCGGCAAGACCCCGGCTGGCGAGGTCCTGGAACTGCGCCCAGTCGGAGGTGACGGCCGGGTGGAAGGCGTATCCGGCTCCCGTCTTGGGGCGGGGGAGGAGCGGCTGGCCGTCACTGTGTAGGCCGATGGCGCTGCGCAGTTCGGACAGGCGTGAGTGCAGGGTCCTGGTGGACCAGGGGTTCGCGTAGTCCATCGCCGCGCACAGGGCGTCGGCGCTGCGGCCGGGCCGCAGGTGGATGTACGCGGCGACGGCGGTGGTGCGCGGGCTGTGGGCGGAGATACCGCTCCCGGTGATCCGCAGCGGTCCCAGCACGTCGATGCGCACGCCGTCGTCGTCTGCGGGAGCGGTCTGGTGGGGGAGCTGCACGGATCCGGGCAACGCCCCTGCGGCAGCAGTGTCAGCATCGGCTGCCGCCTCGGACGTTGCGGCGTCGTCCGCGACCGTCGTGCCTGGGTCCATCGTGCTCCCGGTTTCTGCGGTAGCGGCTTGGGCGCTGTCGGCTGCAGGGTCTGTGCTGGTGATTCCGGCGAGGAGGGCGGGGAAGGGGTTGCCCGGGTCGACGGCTCCGTCGCCGGCGGCGTGGACGGTGAGCGGGGCCCCGCCCGCGGCTGCCTGCCCGTGGTTCTCGGCGTTCCTCCACGGTCCGGTCGCCGCTTCGGGTTCCTGGGTGGAGACCGTGAGGGCGTGGACGTACTGCCGGTACTGCTCGTCGCTGATCCGCTGCAGATCCACTGATGTTTCCAGCACGGCGACCGGGGCGTCCTGGCCGTCGGTGACGGTGAGGACTTCGGCCTGGGGGAAGCTACGGCGGGTGGCCGCGGTGGCGGGCAGGATGACTGCGGTGTCCAGGGTGCGGCCCGCGGCAAGGGCGTCTGCGAGCTGCACCACATGCTCGTCGTCCAGCTCTCCGGCGCCGACCGCGAGCCACGGCAGGACCTGTTCGCCGCTCTGGTGGGCTTCCAGCATGAGTTCGCCGAGGTCAGCGGCGACGGCCGGCAGGTGCGGCATCGTGCGGATGCGGCCCTGGGGCAGGAGGCCGGCGAGGCGGGTGCCGAGGCTGGTGGTGAGGATCTCGCTGTAATCGGTCCAGGCACACGTGCCCAGCTCCAGAGCGAGGGCCCGCGCCACGGACAGGACCTCCTCGTCGCTGCCGTCCAGGAGCAGGATGCGGCAGGTCATGAGGTCGATGAGGACCAGGCCGTCGCCGTCGGTGCCGAGGGTGACCAGCCCCGGGTAGGGGGCCTGGACGCCGGGGAGGTCTTCGGCGCTGAGGAGTTCGGCCTGCGGATCAAGGATCCACGTACGCGGGGTGGGTCCTTCGGCGAAGGGCGGGATGGGGTCGGCGGGTTCGTCCAGCAGGAGCGTCACCCCGGCCGCGTCGAGCCGGGCGCCGCGCAGAGCGGGCACAGGGACGTCGCGGTCGGCGGCGTGGTGGGCGAGGGTGCGCAGCACCTGGTCCAGGAGCTCGACGCCTGCCGGCTGCGACGTCGCGACGAGGAGCTGCTCGAGCGCGGTCGGATTTTCGTCCTGGGCGATGGTCTGGCCGGCTCGGCGCTGGCGCTGCTGCAGGATCCTGCGTACCCCCAGGGCACCGGCGAGGGACGCGGCGAGCAGCGTTCCGATCCCGCTGATCAGCGCCCAGTTGATGCTGCTGTCCCGGGTTTGGACGGTTGCCGGGGCTTCGGATGCGCCCGCGGGCGTCGGCGCGGCCGGGGTGGAGGACTGCGTCGGCGGCGTGCTTGAGGGGCCGGCGGTGGGCGTTGCCGGTGTCGCGGTTCCGGTTGTGGCGGGGGCCGGCTGCGTGGACGGTGCAGGGGACTCCTTGGCCGTGGGGCCAGGTCCAGGGGCGGCTTCCTGAGGCTCCGGCGGAGCCGGGGCCGTCGACGGCGCTGGTGTTGCCGGGGTCGGGTTGGCGGTGTCGGGGTGGGGGAGGGTGAGGTGCTGGCCGGGGTGGATGAGGTCGGGGTCGGTGAAGGTGCCGCCGTCGGGGAGCGGGCCGCCACGGTTCAGTTCGAAGATCTGCACGTACTGGTCGGCGTCGCCGAGCTGCTCGGCGGCGATGGTGGAGAGGCTGTCACCGTCGCGGACCGTGTAGATGGTGGGGGCCGGGCTGCCTGACTGCTGCGGTGCGGCGCCGTCGCTCGGGGCGGGGCGGGCATCGGCGGGGAGGTAGAGGGCCCATCCGGGCTGGATGGGCTTCTCGGCGTGGAAGACCAGCCCGCCGGGCATGGTGCGGCCCTCATTCAGGGCGGCGATCTCCTCCCAGCGCTGCCCGTCTCCCAGCGACGTCTCGGCAATCGACCACAGGCTCTCGGCCGGGCGTGCATCCCGCACTACGTAGGTGACCTGTGTGCTGCCGGCATCGGAAGACGCCTTCGAGCCGGAGGAACTCGCGGCCGCGGCGCCGGGGACGGCGGCCGCGCTGACACCTGTGGCGGGGGCTGTGGGTGTGGCGGAGGCAGGCACGGCCAGGGCCGTACCGGTGGGCAGGGCCAGCAGGACGGCGCCGACGAGGGCGGCGGCGGCCCGCTGCCCGACGAGCCCGCGGATCTGCGGGGCGGTGCGGCCGCGCAGCTGTGCGGGGATCTCGAGCAGGACCGAGACGGCGAAGGCGGCCCAGCCTGCCCAGCCGGCGGCGGCGAGCGCGAGGAGGAAGACCTGGCCCGAGTCGTCGGTGGTGAACAGGGAGCCGAGGGCTGCGAGTCCGGGTGGGCCGACGATTGCGGTGGCCCACCACAGCAGGATGGGCAGGCCGCCCAGCAGCGCGAGCAGGACGGCGAGGCTGAGCAGGCCGCGTAGCAGGGCGGCCGCGGTACGCACGCCGCTGGCCCGGCCGGTGCCGGGCGGCTTGCGGGTGGTGGGCTTGGGCATGGAACGGGCCCCTTCTTGCGCGGGTTCGCTATTCGGGCTGGGTGACGCCGTGCAACAGGCGGGCGGTGCCGTGGCCGGTGACGTCCATGGATCCGATCCCGACGACGGACAGGAATTTGGTCGGGTAGGCGTCGTTCACGGTGACCGTCAGCTGGGTGCGGTCCCCGGACAGGGACACGCTGCCCTGGGTACCGGCCCGGGCGAGGTAGGCGTAGGCGGCGGCCTGGGCGGCCTCGGGGTCGACGCGGATCTCGGTGCCGGTGACCGCTGAGGCAGGGTCGATGGCCTGCCCGGCGGCGCGGGCGGCCTCCATCGCGACCGCGTCGGCCCGTTCGGTGGCGCGGAGCTTGCCGCCGCCGTCGATGGCCAGGCCGATGATGCCCAGCAGGGCGACGGTGCAGATCGCGGTGTAGACGGCGATACCGCCCTCGTCCCCGCGCAGCCACGCGCCACGCTTTGCCGGAGCCTGCATGTCAGCCCTCCCTGGAGCGGTAAGCGTCCACCACGGAAGTGAACGAACTGGTCATGGTCTTGCTGCCCGGCACCCCGGGCAGCAGCAGGTCGGACAACGGCACCGTGCAGGAGATCGTGACCGTGACAGTGCCGACCTGGCCGAGCGGGACGGCCAGCCCTGAGGAGTCGATGGTCGTGGACGTCGACGCGCAGTGGATGCCCTGGTCGTTGAGGGAGCGCGCGGCTGCGGCGGCAGCCTCGGCCTGCGCACTGCCGTACGTACGGGAGATGGACGCGGCGCGGGCGGCGTCCTCGGCGGCCGCGTCGACCTTGGCGCCGGAAGTGACGATGCGCCCGCCGGCGATCGCCATGCACAGCAGCATTAGCAGCAGGGGGGTGACGATCGCGGCGGAGATCGCCTCGCTGCCCCGGTCGTCCCGCAGCCGCTTCACCCAACGTCCGCGCCGGGCTGTGGTCATGGGGTGGTCCACCGTTCACGAGGCGCTGAAGCGGACTGCGACACCGATAGACCCGAGAGGCCGGGAAGCATGGAGGGGGCGCTGCCGGTTACGGTCACCCGCACGTCGGTGGCCGTGCTCCCCGTGGTGCTCACTGCGGGGGCGCGCAGGCTGTCGCCTGCGATACGGCCGAGCGTCTCGCGGGCCCGCGCTGCTCCCGCGCCTTCGGGGGACTGGTAGGTCCGGGCGGCGGCGACGCCTTCGCGGGCTGCGGTCAGGGCGATGTTGCGGGCGTGGACCCACATGGAGGCCTGCACGACGGCGACGGTGACCAGGATGACGAACGGGAAAACGATCGCCATCTGGATCGACGACTCGCCCCGATCACCCCGGCCCCTGCCTGTGTCATCGGGCCCGTTTCTTGCGCCTTCGGGCCCGATGGGCCTGGGCTGGGTGTTCTCGTCGTGCGGCACCTGTTCCCTCCCTCCCCTTGCTCGCCCCTTGCTCTCGGTCTTCCTAGATACCGGAGAGGCTGGTGTTGTAGCGGGCGATGACGACCGCGATGGTTCCGCCGATGGCGAGGGCGCCGGCAACCGCTGCGACCCAGATGATGACGGTGGTGATCGAGATGTCACCCCGGTCCTCGGTGTTGCCGTTCTTGATGTCCTCCCAGCGCGACGTGAGGGCGATGGACAGCCGGATGACGTGCTTGGTCATGTGGGACTCCTTTGCGTGTGTCAGGTGTTGAGCATGCGGATGACGGCGGGGAAGGCGATCAGGAGCAACACCAGGACAGCGAGGAGCGCGCCGGGGGCGGTCATCTTCTCGCTGTCGGCGTTGGCTTCGGATGCTTGGGCGGCCAGGAGTTCGGTGCGCAGGTTCTTCGCGCGGGAGCGCAGGGTGGCGTAGACGGAGGCGCCGTCGTCGGCGGACTGCCGCATGATCGCGGCCAGGTCGTCGAGGACGGGCAGGTCGAGTTCGGCGGTCAGGCGGGCCAGCGACTCCCAGTGCGGCACCTTGTCCACACGCGAGCGCGCCAGCGCCCCCTGGATGCGTACGAATGCCCAGCCGTGGCCGACTTGGGCGGCCTGTTCCATGGCCTGTTCCGCCGAGACGTTCCCGGCCCGGCGCAGTGCGACCAGGTCGAGGTAGGCGGCCATGGCATGGGCGAACTCGGCTCGGGCGCGTTTGGCCTTGTCACGCAGGGCCAGGTCGGGGGTGAACCACAACGCCGTGGCGGCGAGGATCCCGACGATGGCGGGAAGGTAGAGCGGCAGTCCCAGGATCAGGAAGGGGATGGTGGACAGCGGCGGCAGCAGCAGCCCGCCCGCCGCGAGCGCGACCTTCGTGAGCAGGAAGCGGCCCGGCGTCATCCCGGTGAGGGCGAGGTCTTTGTGCGGGATCCTCACCCCGGGCACGTCGGCGAGGTGCTCGACCAGCCATGCGCCCCACTGTTCGTCCCGGTCGGCGGGGGCCGCCGCTGTGGTTGGCGGGGCGGGCTGGTTCAGACGCCGCAGGGCCGGGCCCAGCGCCGGGGCGGGCCGCAGCACTTCTCGGATCAGCAGTGCGGCACCGGCGCCGATCGTCGCGCCGGACAGGATCGCGGCCACGGGCATCATGCCGTCACCTCCGCACTGCCGTGTTCGGGAAGGGCAGCTGCCGGGGCGACGGCGCTTCTGGGGTCGGCGATCAGGAAGCGGGGGACGGGCTTGTGGTCGGCGATCTGCCGCATCAAAGCGAGTACGCCGACGAAGCCGGCGGACAGCGCGGCGAGGACCAGCTGGCCCAGGAGCGTTCCGTAGGGAGCCGTGTAGGAGGGGATGAGTAGGCCGGCGCCGGCGACGCCGAGGGTGATGATCGTCATCCATCGCATCGTGGTACGCGGCTTGGCCCGGTCGGCCTCGATGGCCCGGCGGCGGCCGACCTCCTCATGAACGGACTCCGCGAGATCGTCCAAGGCCTGCGCGAGGCCCGGGCCCCGGTCGGCGGCCGAGAGGACCAGCGCGGCCACGACCTTGTCCGCGGTCACATCACCCAGGGCATCACCGAACAGACGCAGCGCATCAGTCGGCCGCCACCCGACGTGCAGCCGGTCCACCAGGTCACCGACTTCGCCTGCGATGTCCTCGGGGCAGCCCTTGCGGGAGATCTGCAGGGCCTCGTCCAGCCCGCGGCCCAGCCGCAGCACATTGGCCAGGCGCTGCGTCCAGTCGCCCAGCGCCTCCAGCTTCCCGATCCTCGCCGCCGCCGACTTCATCGGGGACAGCAGCCACGGCACACCGATCACGGCCAGGAGCACGAGGGCGCCCGCGACGAAAACGCCGGTCACCAGCCACAACAGAACACCGGCGAGGGCACCGACGGCCAGACGCGTGCGCCGCGCCATCCGCTCGTCCCGCCCGGCCAGACGCCGGCCCGCCCGGAGCCGGGCGGCCAACGCCGGCCCCTTGGGAGCGGTGGTGCCCACGATGCCGAGGACCAGGCCCACCAGACCGCTCGCGAGGGCGAGTCCGGCCAGGACCCACAAGAGCAGTGCGGTCACAGCATGGCCCCCTCGTCGAGCATCAGGGACAGCGCTGCCGGCCACGCCCCGCTCGGCACGTTCAGCAGGGACGAGTCGAAGCCCGCACGTCGCAGGTCGTTGATACACCGCGGCTGCATGAGCGGCACCGCCCGGTGCTCGCCCCATTCCGGGCGCGGCCCGAAAATGGCGTTCGTCTCGGGCCGTCCGCCCTCGCCGATACCGGTGACCTCCAGGACGTGGGAGATGAACCGGTGGCGATGCCCGCCGATCTTCGTCTCATCGATCTGGCTGACGAACACGATGAAGTGCAGCCCGTTCGCGGCCTGCCGGTAGGCGAGGGCCTCGCTCATGTTGGTCTGCGCGAGGAGGTACAGCTCGGCGATCCGGTCGAAAACCACGCTCGGGTGGATGGCGTGCAGGGTGCACAGGTTGCCGCCCGCGCCGGTCGTCATCGCCTGCAGCATCGCCACGATCTCCGGCCCGCGCACCTCACCGACCACAATCCGAGTCAGCGTCATGCGCAGCGCCCGGTACATCAGGTCCATGAGCGTGATCTCGCCCGCGGCCTGCCCTGCCACCATCTCGCCGTTGGACTCGCGTGCCTCCATGGGTACGACCTGGCGGTGGTGCCCGTTCTCGTGGGCGAACAGCTCGTACTCAGTCTCGAGCGTGGCGAACCGCTCGTCCGGGTCGATCTCTTTCAGCAGCGCGCGCAGCAGGGTCGTCTTCCCGGCGGCCTGCCCGCCGACCACCATCACGTTCTTCTCCGCTCGTACGCACGCACGCAGGAACTGCTCCAGGGTGGTGTCGAGCATCCCCCGTTCGACCAGGTCGGGCAGGTCGGCGTGGCGCATGCTGTGCCGGCGGATCGTCACATAGGTGCCGGGTGTGACGTCGATGACCGCCTGCAGACGGGACCCGTCCGACAGGCGCAGCGCCAGGAACGGGTCGGCGGTCGAAAGGCTCCGCTCCGCCTGGCCCGTGGTGCGCCGTGCGAGATCCCGAAGGAGCTCACGCAGCTCTTCATCGGAGTCGGCCACCGGCGCCACCTGCACGCGGCGGCCGTCGGTGAAGTCCAGCCACACATCCGTGTAGCCGTTGATGAAGATGTTCTCCACCAGCGCGTTGTCCAGGTGCTGCTGCAGACGGCCGGCCCGGAACTGCAGATCGAACACGGCCTGCGCGATCGCCGCATCCTCGGCCGGACTCGTCGCAGCCCCGCGCTTGACGGCCTCGGCGTCCGACCACACCGCCACCTGCTCATTGATCAGGTGCCGGCCCTGTTGCTCCTGCGCGGCCGCGCTCATCCCCGGCCGCGCCCGCAACAGGTCGGTCAGCCGCTCCCCGACCTCCTTCTTGATCAGCCGCACCGACGCATAGTCGACCTGCACCCCGCCGATTGCGGCGGGTGTGATCGCGGCACCGACAGCGGACGGCGTGCGGGGATCCGCTGGCCCTGTGCCGCCGGGGGTGTGCGCGAGAGCGGGGCGGGGCAGGCGGGCCTGAAGCGGCGCTCCCACGGCTACTTGGGGGTTGTGGTGCAGGGGGTTAGCGCGCATCGGCCACCACCCGCGCAGTGGGGGAGGGGAGGGCAAGGCGGGAGCGGCGCACCGCTACCAGCTCCTGTACCCGCACCGCAGCCGACCGGCCGGATCGCATCAGCTCGCACGCCTCGAACCGGCGGGGCTGCTCCGCCCCGTCCGAGAGAACCTCAGCCTCCCTGGGCCGCCACGGCAGCACAGCCGTCACCGGCACCCCGAGGGTCTTGCGGACTTCCTCCTTGGAGAACGGGCCCTGATCGATCAGGAGCATCCCGATCTCACCGGTCCCGCCGATCAGCTCACGCAGCGCGTCCAGGCGGACCTGCGCCTGCTGCAGGCTCCGCAGCGTATTGCGGGCCACCACCAGCACCACATCGGCCTGCCGCGCCAGCACCGCCGACGCACCCGTCGTCCCACGCCGCCCCAGATCCACGATCACGTCATGCTGATGCGCCTCAATCCCCGCGAACAGGGAGGCAAGCGGCTTCCACACCGGCTCCATCGCCGACGCGTGCGCCGGATCGTAGAGACCGGGCAGGACCAGGCGGTCGCGGCTTCCGGCGTCGGTGACATCCACCAGCTGACGCCAGAACGCCTCCGCCAGCTGCCCCTGCCGCCCGGCCAGCGCCAGATTCCGCAGCCCATGCGTGTTACCCAAAGTGCCCTGAAGGGCGCCGGGCAGGACCGCACCACCGTCCGGATCGGCCTCCGCCAGCACCACCCGGTGCCCCTCCGGCAGCGGCCACGTCATCAGCAGCGCCATCGCGGTCGTCGTCACCCCCGGAGCACCCAGACCCCCGGCCAGCGCGATCACAGCCATCAGCTGCCCTCCTGCGGAGCAAGAATCAGCGCGACCGCACCCGTTGCCACCCGCGCGGCAAGCGCCGGCCCGTCCGTTGCGGGCACCGCGACATCCACGACCACAACCCCCGTGGCCGGAGCCGGCGGACCGACCGCGACCACGGTCGCAGGGAGCGTCTTCGGAGCCCCCGCAGCCTCACCCGCCTTCCCTGCGGCAGCCTGACTGGGGTCCGGAGTCGAGACGATCAAGACCTTCTGCCCCGGAGAGAGCCGGCTCGCCGGAAGCTGCGACGGCTTGAGCGCCACACCCACCAGCTGCTCACCCGCCTTGATCAGCGACACCGAGGTCACCTGCGCAGGGGACAGGAGCGCCCCAGCCTTCAAGGCGACCGCGGCCCGCTGCCCCACCAGGCCCGCCTTCTTGGCGACCGGCACCGCCTTGACCGCCGGATCAAGGGCCAGCGAAGCGGGCGCGAGATCGGCTTCGCTGATAGCAGCCCCCACCGGCACATCACGCGCCACCACCAGCACAGCGGTGCGCTGCCCCGACGCGGTGAACAGCAACGCCCCGGACAGGCCTCCGGCCGCGATCAACGCGACAGACAGGGCGATCAGCCCGGGCCGACGGCGCCGTTGGCGCACAACGCGGGGAGCGGCCGCCGGCTGGCCTCCGGGGCCGCCGGGCCCGGGTACGGCGGCACGGCCCGGCGTCGCGGGCGTGGTGGTGGTACTCACGTGCTGTGCCTCCAGAGACAAAAGGGAGAAGGAGTGCGCGGGCGGCCCGGGCCGCTACTGGCCGACCACTTGGACCTCGCCCACCGAGACGGTGAACGGCGACTGGCGGACCTCGGTGAGCTGACCGGTCTGTCCGCCACCGGTCACAACCCAGTCCACGGTCCATGTGGACGTCGCGCTGCCCTTGTACGTGCTGCCGGATTGGCCGGCGGACGTCGCGCTGTAGAGATGACCGCAGTCCGGGGAGGGCGTCATCCCGCGGGCCGGGGTGTACGGAGAGCCGGGGCCCGAACACGTCACGCTGACACCGTCACCCATGTCCCACACGACGGACGACACCTTGGCCGTCGCCGTCACCGTGATCCCGCCTGCTGACGCCGACGCGGTGTTCGGTCCCCACGTCGTCGGGCTCTGGTTCACCCACAGCCACAGCGGCACACCGACCGTGTACCGCCCCTCCGCCCTCGGACTGGCGACTGCCGGACCCTCAAGGAGCATGCTGTCGACCGCCCGCCGCGCGAGCACGGCCGGGTCCACGGCAGGTGTGGGAACGTCTTTCGACCAGAACGCGACTCCGACGGTGTCAACATTGGCCGTTCCGGGGCTGCCCGCGCAGGTGTTGATGTAGATCGCCCCGTCACCGGGTTCGTGTCCCTCCCACAGGGAGCTCCCCGCGGGCGGCTGGGGTTCCAGGCGCCGAATGTCGCACGACGCCCCCTCGATCACCAGATCGCTCTTGCCGTTGCCGTGGCCCGAGGGGCCGGGCCCCGTTCCGCCACCCGGCTTTGGGGGGATGTCCACTTCGACGCAGACGCGCATGCTCGCGCAGCCGCTCGCCCCTGTTCCGCCATCAGCGCTGGCCGACGGAGGCATGGCCATGACTAATAAAACGAGACCGCCCAGTGTGGCGCCGCGGCCTCTCAGCATGCCTGGTCCTGGATCTTCTCCTCGATGACCACCCAGCCGCTCGGCCACTTCTCGGCGGTCAGCGTGGTGATGTACCGAAGGAGTCGCTCCTTGGGCAGGGCGACCTCCTTGCCTGTCTTCTGATCGACGGACTTCCACTGAGTGATGTCCATGCAGTCTGTGATCACGGCAGTCTTCAACTTCTGCCCGTCTTTGAAGTCCACGGCCGTGTTCGAATGCTGAACCTTGCCCGTGATGACTTGGCCGGCCTGGCGCAGGCTCGCCAGATCCTTTTCGTTTTGTGCGTACGCGGACCCGGAAGCCACGTCCTTCAAGGCTGTCCCTGTCGAGTCCGACTTCGCGTAGGCGTCGGTGAGAACGCCCCAGTACCGGTCATAGGCTGCGCGGACCTCGGCCCTGTCGGCCTCCAGAGGGTCGGCCGACGGCGTGGGTGCTACTGAGGGAGAGGGGGAAGCGCTCGCAGTGGGCAGCGCGTTCTTCTCGTCCTCGGCGTCCGTGGTGCAGCCGACGGTCAGGACTGCGAGGGCCGTGATGGTGGCGGCCGCGAGCAGCCGGTGGTGAGTGGTTCGGGTGTGGTGCTGTCGTGCCGTTGTCACGGAGGTCTCCCCGGTGGTCACTCGTCGGTGGGTTCGCGGTGCCGTATTCCCGGGCCGGGAGGCAGCCGGAAAATAGCTGATGCAACGTTCTTGGGTGCTGTCCCCCTTGCCACCCTACGATGTCAACGCTGCAGGTTCTATGGGGTTCTTGGGGTGCAGTTGATCGAACGTCACCATTGTCCCGGAATGGCGGCTTGTCATATGCCTGCACGTCTTTGAAGTGCAGTTTTCACCCTGCATGGCGGGACAGGCCGGTCGTTGACGGGCTCCGGCGAGCCATGGCTGAAAATGTCTCTTCTGGCTGATTCTTTGCTGTTGATAAGGGTCTACGGGTGGTGACGCTGTCGGATTCCTGACTAGAAAGACGGATCCCTGGCGCATGCCTTGGAGGCGCCAGGGCGGACCGCCGGCTGGTGAGTGTTGTTGAAAGCGGCGGGTGGCCGGCACTTCTTCGACACGATGCGAGGGTGGACGGGCCTGGGTGGGGGCAGGTTGAGCGGGGTGTGGCGGCCGCGATGCGGCGTTTGCTGGACGAGGCTCGGTGGTCCCCGGATGGGGACCCAGAACAGGTCCTGATCACTCTGCGAGGTCTCAGCGATGCCATCGGGGATCTGCTCTGTGAAGACAGCGGCGGCGTGGACCTGGACCTGGACCTGGCACAGGCTGTGTTCAATGCTGACCCGCTGGGTGACATCTATGTGTTCGCCTGCGGGTTGAGGAAAAGCATTGATCAACAGCATCCTGCCCAGGGTGAGGCCGGGCAGGCGCTGACGAGAGAGGCCTTCATCGCGTAAGCCGCGAGGAGCTTTCCGTACTTCCACCGGATGCAGCGCGAGCTTTCGCAGGCCCTTGACCCGGCGTTCCCACGCAACTGACTCGTGCGTCAGAACTCACGGCGATCGGGCGGCGTTCTGGGCGGGCGCTCCCAGATGAACACGTAGCCCTTGTAGGAGTCGATCAGACCCGCCTCGACCATGGTCTCCCGGTCAGTGAGCTGGGCCATGAGGTCGTCGTGGTCGCTCTGGCACTCCTGCCAGTCGGCAGCCTCCCCGGCGGACAAACCCGGGTACTGGGTGGGGCGGCCGGTCACAGCTGCATCCAGCCGCGGCGCTCGGCCGCGCCGGCAAGCGGCGTCCACACCGGGGCGCTCGGCCCCTGTTCTTCCAGGTCCTCGAGGACGGCGGCGCCGAGGGGGACGCGGGTGGCGAAGCGGGTGACGAGTTCGTGGTCGGCGGTCATGCGGCGCAGGTCGGCGATCCGGTTGGTGAGGGTGGTGCGGGAAGCGCCGGTGAGGATGAACAGCACGCGGGGGAAGCGCGGGTAGAAGCGCTGCCAGGCGTAGGTGGAGGCCTGGTGGGCCACGGTCTGACGGCGTCCGGCCTGCTGGGGGGTGTAGTCGTACAGGCGCGCGTAGGTGATGAGCTTGCGGGCCAGGCGTTCGCTGCTCATGGTCGTGCGGTCGATTTCCACGAAGGCCCGGTAGTGGAGGCGGCGTGGGTGGACGGCGGTGTAGTGGAAGACGGCGTCCGCGACGAGCCGGTCTTCGCCGCCGGTGTCGGGGAGGCGGTGGGTGACTTCGGGCGTCCAGTCCAGCGGCTGGTACTCGTCGTTGCGGGTACGGGCGTCGGCGAGGAAGGCGAGGTGGGCCCGGACCCCGGTGAGGGCGTGCGCGGCACGCAGGGCGGCCGCGGTGGGTGAGGTGATGGGGTCGGCGTGGCGGCCGCGGAGTTCGGGCCAGTCGCTGACGGCCTGGCTGCCGGCCGGGGTGAGGAAGTGGGCCTGCAGGCCGCTGCGGCCGCCGAGAACGGTGTGCGTGATCAGGCCTTCGGCGCGCAGGGGGCCGAGGACCTTGTGCACTTTACGCGGTGGGGTGTGGGGCATGATCATCTGGTGGATCTGGGTGGTGGCCAGCAAGCGGTGCTGGGCGATCAGGGCGAGGGCCTGATGGGCGCGGGTGTCGTTGGTGTCGGTCTGGATCACGGCGGTGCTGGTCATGCGAATTGCTCCTCGGTGCGGGTGTCGGTGGTCGGGGGCGTCAGGCCGGTGAGGAAGCTGCTGACCGTCTCCTCCTGGGCGAGGGCGAGGGCGGCGAGCTCGGACAGCGGCCGGGCGCCGGCGTTGCGCAGTGCGGCCTGCTGCAGGGCACCTGTCCGGGCCGGGCAGGCGAGCGTCCCGAACACCTCTTTCAGCTCGGGGCCGCGCACGCGCAAGGGGCCTACCCGCGTGCCGGCGACGGTGAAGGACGCGTAGTGCTGCCAGCGGTCCAGTGCGGCGACGTCCTCGGCGGTGACGGCGGTACCGGGCCACTGGCTGGTGATCTGGGCGATCGCCTCGGCCGATCCGGCCGTGGTCGACAGACAGGACGAGTTCTGCAGCAGGGCGGCGCGGGTGGCGGGGGCGAGGCGGTGCAGGAGCTGGGTCATGCCGTGCAGGCGGCAGCCGAACTTACGGAGCTGCTCGGTGATCTCCGCAATGACGGTGGACGCTCCGGCATCGAGGGAGATCAGCTCGTCCAGGTAGAAGCGGAACGGGGCACGCTTGTGTTCGGGGAGGTCACGGCGTGACAAGCCGGCCCGAAGGAAGTCCCGCACGATCAGGGTGACCAGCATCCGGTCGGTGGGGCCGGTGCCAGGCGGGCAGATCCACACGACGCGGGACTCGTCCATGGCGCGCCGGATGTCGTACCCGCTGACCGGACACCCCAGGAACGCCCGGGTCACCGGGTTTGCTCCGAGGCGCTCCAGCGGGTTGAGGACGGTCAGCAGGCCGTCTTTGGGCAGGTCGGGGAAGCTCGTGGTCCACCAGCGGCGGGTCTCATGGTCCAGCGCCTTGAGCACGAGATGGCGGAAGGACGGCGCGGTCAGCAGCGGCCGGACCTGAAAGATCGTGGCCTGGCTCTCCGGTTTCCCGGAGGCGACGGCTTGGCTGTTCACGGCCACCAAAGCCTCGACGGCTTTGGTCAGGATGGTCAGCGCACGCGGAGCTGCGATATCGTCCCAGCCCAGGGCGGTGGCAAACGCGTCGACGACGGCGGCCGCCACCTCGTAGGGCCGCTGCCCGCCGGCCATGTCCAGCAAGTTCCAGCAGGCAAGCAGCTCGTCCGGGCCGGACACGGTCAGGTCGAACAGGCGGACGCGGTCCATGATCTCGTCGTGGGCGAGGTAGCAGGCGACCTCGGCGAACGAGTCGCCGTGCGGATCCACGAACGCGAGCCCGCGCTGGTTGTGGGCGCTGGCCACGGCGTGGACCTGGGCGCGCATGGTCTTGCCCCAGCCGGCCTTGCCGGACTGGACCTCGAAAAGGGTGTCGTCCTCGCGGGTGGCCAGCAGCCGCTCGCGGCCGTCACCCCCCTGGTACCAGCCCTGCGGCAGCAGATCCTCGCCCGGCCCATAGGTCGGCATCTGCGCCTCCGACACCGGGATCCGCGCGGCTGCGGTGGGCGGCTTCAGCAGACCTGCCAGCTCCTCGATCCGCGCCCACCCGCTGCGCGAGGGCCGCATCAGCGCGCGCGCCCACTGTTCGTCGAAGCGGCCACGCCAGGGCCACACGTCCGGCCCGATCCGCACCGGCCCCACCGTCCAGCCCTGCGCAGAGAGGCGGGAGGCGCCCGCGTAGACATCCATGGAGGCGTTGACGAGCGCGAGGAGCTGTTCGGCGCGGCCCGCATTATCGGACGCGCACCGCACCAGGACCTGCACCCGCATCAAACCGGCGCCCTCGGCGAGGTTGCCCACCGCGCGCTCGGGGTTGACGTGCTGTGGGCGCGGCGGCATCAGCACGGGGCCACGGCCCTGCCACTGGGCCGGGTCCAGCAGCCGGCCCCAGGCGACGGACATACTGCCGGCGGACTGCGTGCTCAGCGCCCGCGCCTCGCGGGCGGCTTCGCGCCGGGCTCTGGCACGGGCCTGCCGCACGATCTGCTGCCGTCGAAGCGCCAGGTGCCAGCGCGGCGCGGGGGAGAGGTCGACGCATACCTCGGCGAGGTCGCCGAGTTCGGCCCGCAGCCCGGAGACGGCGTCGACCAGCGGCTGCAAGGGGTCGGGCTCCAGCGGTACCTCCCGCAGCCCGGATCCCGGCTTCCCGTGCAGGGTCAGGACCGCCCGCACGACGTGGGCGCGTCCCTTCTCCGCGACGGGCGGGGCCGGGGTGACGGTGACCCGCGGACCGAACGGGGACCGGGCCAGCAGAGCGTGGGCGCCAGCTGGTGCCTCGATCCGGTAGGTGAGGGGCTGGCTCCCGTCGGCCCGCAGGCGCAGCCGCAGCGTCCGGGCGCGGCGCGGTGTCCACCACGGCCCGGCTCCGGCGGCGCGGATCAGCTGCATGCCCTGGCGCCAGATCTCCTCCTCTCCGGGCGAGAACTGCGCGGTCGGCACCAGCTCCACATGCGTGCGTTCGGCGAGCGCCTTGGCCGCCAGGCGCTGCTGAACGGCCTCCCAACCCGCAAGCAGCACACCGGCGGCCAGCGCCAGCCACCACAGGTTGGCGGACACCCACGTCACGGCCGCCCATAGGGCGGTCACGATGCTGCTGGCGGTGTCGACGGCATTGGCCGCGGACGTCATGAGATTCGGGTCCATGTTCCGTCTCCGTTCTGGGTGAAGTGGATGGCGGCCGGGCGGCCGTCCAGGAAGGTGCCGGCGGGGTCGGCCCCGGCCCACACCAGCCGCACCACCGCCCCTCCGCCGTTGTCGGGGTCACGGCGGGCGGTCGCGGCCTGGATCCTTACCTGCGTGTACCGGGCCGTCTCGGCCAGCCACGCCGCACGCCCCTGACTCAGCAGCAGCGCCTCGTCGGCCGCGGGGAGGTCACGCGGTGCGGCCGCGTCCATGACCTGCTGGATGATCGGGTCCGCGGCCTCACCGGATCCGGGGGGCGGCAGGTCCCCGGGCCCGGACGGCATCGGCGACGTCGAAGGAGTCGGGGCTGTGGCCGGGCCGCTGGAGCTGGGACGGGCAGCGCTGGCCCCCTCGACCTGCCCCGGCCCGCCCGTTGGGCCCGCCGGCTTCGGAGTAGGCCCGGTGGCGCCGGTCGTCCCAACTTCGCCCGTCGGCTGTACCGTCACGGATGCGAGCGGCGTGGCGGTCCGCACGGTTGCTGGGGCCTTCCGCAGTGGCGCCCCGGCCTCGGGGTGCGGGCGCATCCCCGCATACAGCAGGAGGGCTCCGGCGCAGGCCAGCAGGGCGGAGGCGGCGACCAGCCGGTGCCCGTTCCTTGGGGGGTTCATAGGAGGCGTGCCCCTCCCGCGTAGTCGGGCAGCGCGGTGATGGGGTCGATGCGGACCGGCTTGCCGGGCCGGGGGGAGTTGATCATTTTTCCGTCGCCGAGGTAGATCCCGACGTGGTGGATGCTGGCATCGGACGTGGGGCTGTAGCCGAAGAAGACGAGATCGCCGGGGGCGAGCGCGCCGAATCCTGCGGAAGCGGGGATCCGTCGGCCCGCCCCCGCCTGGGCGGCGGCGGTGCGGGGCAGGCGGATGCCGGCCTTGGCATAGGCATAGAGGGTCAGGCCCGAGCAGTCGAAGCCGGTGACGGTGCGGCCGTCCTGACCGCCGGGGGAGCAGCAGATTCCGGTGGAGGGCCCGTCGGCGTTGCCGCCGCCCCAGGAGTAGGGCTGGCCTTGCTGGGCGAGGGCGGCCTGGATGACGGTGCCCGCATTCCCCGAGGGGACGGCCGGTGTGGTGCCGAGGGAGTCGTAGCGGTCGATGCCCGACAGGACATCGTCCACGTACGCCCACGAATGGTTGTAGGTGTGGATCGCGGCGCGCAGCTGGTCGCGGTCGGTGAGGTCGCGGCCCCTCCCGCACAGGTACACAGCGGCCGATGCGGCGGCGTCGTCCGCGTTGTGCGGCGACACCGTTCCGTCGCCGTTGCCGTCCTTCCCGTACGAGCGGAACGTCTCGGGGAGGAACTGGAACGGGCCGACGGCACGCTCGAACTCGGCATCCCCGTCCCAGCGGCCGCCGTCGGTATCCCGGATCGCGGTCGTGTTGCCGCCGGCCCCGGAGCCGTCGAGCCGGGGGCCGGTGATCGGCGGGGTGATGTCGCCGCCGGCAGCAACCTGACGGCCCGCGGCGTGGTCGGACTCGACCCGGGCGATCCCGGCGAGGATCTGCCAGCGCATCCCCTTGCAGGACGGGACGTGCACGCCGATCTGGGAGGCACCGGTGAGGTAGGCGGCGAACATCCGCTGCGGGATCCCGGCCGCCACCGCATCGACGCCGCCCGCAGGGTTGCCGGCCCGGCTCCGGGCAGCCGCCGACAACAGAACGGGCCCGGTGCAGCAGGCCGCCGCCAGCATGAGGAGGACTCCGAGGCAGCCCATCTTCTTCCACCGCTTCATGACTCACCGCCCCCCTCGCGCCGTCGGCGCTCGGCCTCGGCGACGCGCCGTTCGAACATTCGCCGCAGCCGTTCCCGGTTCGCCTCCTCTGCTGCCCGCGCCTCGTCCTCACTCCGGGCTTCACCCGGTGCAGGACGCTGTGCCTGCGGGCGAGGCCTCGGCTGCGGCCAGGGCTGCGACTGTCGGCGCGAAGCCGTTGCGGCCGTACCGCCGCCCGCCGTCCTACCGCCGCTCGCAGTCGTCCCCCCGTCGGGAGCCGCGGCCCGGCCCGCCGCTGTGTTCCCGTCCCGCGATGCCTTCGCGCGGCGGCCGGAGACCCCCGCCGCTCGCGTGCTGCTTGAGAGGGGGCGGCTGACCGAGGTCGGCGTCACGGGCCGGGGGGCATCGGCGAGTGGTGCGGTCGCGATCGTTGCGGCGATGGCGGTGTCGCGGACTTTGCCTGCCGGGTCGTGGACCTGCCACTTGGTGGCCAGGACCTGCCCGGTGTGGTCGACGCGGTCACGGACGGCGCGACCGCCCTGCGCCCACGCGTGGCCGTCTTCGCGGAGGTGGTTGGCGGTGACGCTGAGCTGCTGCCGGGCGTCCTGCGTGTACTGCGATGCCTTGGAGCGGGCGTTGTGCAGGGTTCGCGGCAGGCCCAGGGTCGCCCCGTAGGCGATGCGTGCGGTGCGCGATGCGATGCGGTAGCCGCGGAGCCGGGACGCGCGGGCGTGGATCCGGTTGCCGAGTAGCGGCCGGTCGGTCGCCGGGTCGTGCAGGACCTGGCCAGTCTCCGTGTCCACTACCGGTTCGTCGCCGCCAGCATGGCTGTTGGCGTGGGCGTGGAGCTGGGCGGCTGCGGGGTGCTGTCCGGGCTTGGGGCCGATCAGCGCGGCGTGGGCGCCGCGCAGGGCGAGGGCGAGCGGCGCGATACCGCGCCGTCCTTCCGCCATCGCGTCACCGAGGAGCCGGCCCGGGGAGAACGGCATCCCGGTGCCATCGCTCAGGGCGGCCATGCTGCCCAGGGAGCGCAGGCGTGCTCCGAACGCCCCGTGAACGGCGGAGGGCCCGGCACTCAGCCCGCCGCCCATGCCGAGCCGTGTGGCGGGGCCGTGCATGGCGAGCGAGGCTCCGAACTCGGAGTTGTCGCCGCGCAGGTGGCTGCCGCCGATCTTCGAGAACCGCATGCGGGTCGCCATGCGCTGGCCGAACGCGGAGGCCGAGGAGAGGATCCGCCGGTGCAGGACCAGGAACGCGACGGCGAGGGCGTCCACCAGCAGGAGCCGTTCCATCATCTGTTCGGGGCCGGTGTCTGCGAGGAGTGCGTCCACGGCGATCCCGAACATGGGCATTACCATCGCGGCCACGAACGCGACCAGGGCGGAGACGACGAACACGCCCAGCCACCGCCACAGCAGCATCCGGCTGGGGCCGGGCAGCATCGCCCACACCCAGGCGACCGGCCCGCCCGCAGCGGTAGCAGCGTCCGCGCCCTGCGCGCCGAGCATGACCACCGACATCGAGATGATCATGAGTGCGACGACGATGACTGCGACCAGCAGGGCCATCACCGCCCACACCCGGTCCCACGAAGGCTTCTGCGCATACAAGGCGGCCGACTTCCCGACAGGGCCTGCGCCGTTCAGATCCTTGACCAGCCCAGGAAAGCCGGCATCGTTCGTGACCAGCTCACGGCACCGCTTCTCGGTCTGCGGGTCCAGCAGCCCGCAGTTCTCCGCCTTCTCCTGCTGCGCCTCGCACTGCTTGCGTTCCTCGCCGTCCAGCAGCTGGCACCCGTCGTCCCCGGCGGGAGGCGCTTTCGCGTTGCCCTGGACCCATTTCAGGTGCGCCTTGTAGGCCGGGGCCTCGTCGAGCTTCTTGGGGTCCAGGACGCGGCCGTACTGGATGAGCATGTACGGCTTGACGACCAGGGCGTCGGTGAGAGCGTTCTGGATCGGGGTGGTGACGGTCTTGCTGTCGGCCTGTTCGTTGACGCAAGCCTCGTGGGCGGGGCCCACCGCGCTGTCGCAGGGCCGCCCGCCGTTGGCCGGCGTACCGAAGTAGGAGTCGGTGGTGATGGCAGCGACCTCGACGGCGGCCCGGTGGGTCTGGGCGAGCGGTCCGTCCCGGCCGAGGAGGTAGTCGGGGCGCACGAACGCGGAGGCGGCCAGTCCGGCGATGACGAGGGTCAGGGCGATCTCGCCGAGGCCCTGTCCGACTTTGCCGCGGACGAAGGCGATCAGTCCGAAGACGAACGCCCAGGCCAGCAGGAGCGCGGGCAGGCCGAGGGTGTCGACGACGTCGCGCTGGTAGGCGTCGGCGAGGTTCTGCGAGGGATCGGTGAGGAGCGTCAGCAGCGGGAAGCGGAAGATGAAGCCGATCAGCCAGCAGCACAACCCGACCAGAAGCCGCACCAGGGTGAACAGGCCGCTGAGGATGAGCCGCTGGGTCTCCCCGGGGATGTCGAAGGGACTGGTCCCGGTGACCACGCTCCCCACGACCTCGCCGGTCGAGGGGGACTTGACGTTGCTTTCCAGCTGGTAGCTGGAGAGCGGCACACCCTCACGGGTGAGGATGTCCAGGGGTGCCAGCAAGCCTCCACCCGGCGCGGACCCGTCGGCAGCCGCCGCCACCGCCGTGTTCGTCACCAGGAACACGATCGTGAGTAGCGCTATGAATCCCGCAGAGCGAAGAGTGCCGCGGTCCATCTGGATCATCGCATCCGCCGCTCGACGGCCAGGACAAGTCCCACAGCCCCGCCGAGCGCGGCGGTGGCGAACAGCATTAGCCCGATCCACCCGCCCAGGGAGGCGGGAGCGGGAACCACGGAGGCCGCCGCGGAGGGGCCGGCCACGGCGGCGGCCATGTTGGGACCGGCTGCCGAAGTGCCGCGGGCGCAGTAGTCATGGGCCGGGCCGATGACCATGTCACAGGGACCGCCGTTGGCCGCGGCAGGCAGGGAGGTGGCTCGCGGTGGCTGGCCCTGGGGGCTGGCCCATGCGGCGACGGTGCAGGTGAGCAGAAGCAGGGCGAGGGCGCCGGTGAGCAGCAGCCGCAGGCGAGTGTTCATCGTGAGGTCCCCCCGTGGGCCGCTACGTCGTGGGAGCGGCCGGGTGTAGTGAAGATCTTTTCTGTGAGGCGGGTGACGGGCGGGACGACGACCTTGATCCGGCCGATCTGCATGCGCGGATCGCGCAGCAGCATCTCGCCTTCGCGGCCGGCCTGGCCTACGGGGGAGAGGCCGCTGCTCACCAGCCGCAGCAGGTCTTCGTCCTCGCCGTCCAGACCGAGGAAGGCCAGGCCGCGGGCTGCACGGGCGTGGTCGCTGGTGCGGGCCAGGAACCGGTAGGCGATCAGCCCGGCGTCCTTGCCCAGGTCCGTTACGTCGTGGGCGCCGAGGAAGACGCCGGCGCCGTGCTTGCGGCCGTCGTGCAGGATCTCGTGGACCAGCGCGGACCCCTCCGCGGAGGAGGTGAGCCAGTAGCACTCGTCCATCGCGACCAGACAGAACCGCTCCGGCTCGGTGAAGGCCGCCTGCCGGGCGATCGCCGCGACCAGATACAGCACGGCCCGCCCGATCAGGGCCTCCAGCGGCTGCTGGCGCAGCACCTCGACGTCGGCAACCGCCTCACGTGGCGGGAGAGTCAGACCAGCGGTTGTGATGACGACCATGTCGGCGCCCAGGTCCCCGCCCAGGGTGACCGGAGGCAGGTCCGGGTCGAACACCATCGCGGCAAGAGGGTTCGTGCGGACGATCCGCAGCAGGTCGGCCATGGTCGCCGCCGCATGGGCGCGGCTGGTGCCCGCGGTTGCGGCCAGCGTCGTGAGGACCTCCAGGACCTTGCCCATGGACGGCTCCGGACCCCCGGCGACTTCTTCCACTGCGTGGTGGAGGACGGCGCCGGCGGCACTCATCGCCCCCACCCCCAGCTGCAGGGTCAGGTAGGAGAGCGCGTAGTGGGCGCCGACGGGTCCGCCGAACACGCGCAGCGGGTCGATGGAGATCCGGGCCTGGGCCGCGTCGATGACCTGGCACCGCTCGCCGGCCGCGGACCGGGCGAAGGTGTCCCATTCCCGGATCGGGGTCCGGTCGATGACGATGGCCCGCCCGCCCCGGTCCACGACCGCGGCAGTGACCAGCTTCTCCAGGACGCTCTTGCCGCCGCCCAAGTCACCGATGACAGCGCTCGAGGCGGAGGCGTTGACCTGCGGAGCGTCCGCCGGATTGAGCAGGACCGGGCGGATGGTGCCGCTGTCCAGGTCGTGGCCGATCATCATCCCGGCCGGATCCCCCACCCGCGACAGGGTCAGCGCACCACTGGCGGCCCAGTCCTCCGACAGCTGATGCTGGGTGAACTGGTGGAGTTGCGGGGACCGCATCGATCCGGGAATCGACAGCGCGAACAACTCCTCCTGCATCCCGACGGGGCGCACCGCCCGGTAGTCGGCCCCCGACAGAGCTGCGGACAGCTCCCGGGCCCGGGCGTCGCACGTTGCGGGATCCGGCGCCCAAACGGTCAGCACCGTCACCGACTGGACCTCGACCTCCACCGACGTCCGCGCCATCCGGGCATCCTGCTCGGCCAGATCCCCGGCAGCGTCCGGCAACGAGTGCGGCATCCCGGTCGGCTGCGCCCCGTACTGGCCCGCCTGGTCCAGCAGTTCACGCTTCTTGCGCTGGACCTGCGCCCGGGCCTTCTTCGCGGGCACCACCCGCAAGTCCACCGCGACATCGACGGGGAACGGCATGCCTTCCAGCTGGGCCAGGACATCCGCGCTCACCACAGACACTGCCGGCGGGAGCTCGGCCAGGACGAGATGGGCCTGGTAGCCGGTGCCGGCGTCCGTTTCGACCTGAAGCCACTTGCGGCCGACCGGCGAAGCCGTAGCCGCCGCCCGCCACCACCCGCCCGGACCCGCCCAGCGCGACTTCGTGCTCTGCGCCTCCGCCTTGGGCTGGCCGCCCTCGGAAAGGCGAACCTGGCCCAGGTCGGCGTAAGAGGGGGAGAGGAGCTGCCCGTCGTGGACACGGCTGCCGTACAGCGGGCTGAGCTCGGCGTCGGACAGGAGAGGCTCCTCCAGCCCCCGATACAGGGCGTGCTGGACGATCCACACGACCTCGGCCGGGGACGCCGGCCGCAGCCCCAGGCCGCCGCCGAGCGAGGCCTGCAGACGCTCGGCGTCCTTCTGCGCGGCCAGGACATCGGCCTGGGGCACCGCCACCGGCGGCACGCCCAGCACGGCGGACAGTTCCGCGTACAGGGCCCCGAAGGATCCGGCGGCCGCACTGCCCTTGCGCGGCAGGGGTACGGCCAGCCACAGGGTCCGTTCGTGCATCTCCTCACTGGCCAGCAGATCCACTGTGGCCGCGCATGTCTCGGCCCACGCGGGCATCTGCTGCCAGGGCAGGCCTTCGACCATGCGCTCGGCGACCTCGCCCGGATCGGTCCGGGCGGCCGGCGCGAAGATCCTCGGCTCCATCGTCGGCATCGACCGGACGAAGGAGGTGATGCGGCCGAGGAGTTCGTCGCGGACGCGGGCGGGCTGGTAGCCGCCTGCCAGAGGCGCGACCCGCCACACCGCCCACACAGTCCCCGAGGTCGACCACAGCAGATGACCGGCAATGTGCCGGAACGGAAGCCTCATCACGCAGCCTCCTTGGCCGCAGCCGCCTGCTCGAGCAGACGCGACAGTCCCGACCCCGCCACGGCACCCCGCCCAGCCACGGGCGTGAGCACAGGCCCGCCCGCCGACGCCTTCTCCACCACCGATTGGGCCGAGGGCACGAGCCTCTGCTGGATGACGAACCGGCCGACGAGTCGGGACGGGCGCCGGTCCCGGGCGACACGGCCGCCGATCCGCCCGGCCGGATGCCGCAGCAGCAGCACGAGCATCCCGGCGGCCGCGGTGAACGGGTTCTGCCCGGCGATCTGCGCACCGCGCACCGCCCACACCGCACCGACCCACAAAGCGATGGGCACTGGGCCGGCCCACGACCACCAGTCATAGGTCTTGATCAGCGTGAACGCCCCACCGCCCAACACCACCAGCTGCGCCGGGGTGTACGGGCCGAACGGCACCACCCAGTCCCCGAACTTGCCCAGCACCCACGGATGCCGGCGCGCACTCGTGTAGACCCGTGCAACGCGCGGCTGGGTAGCGGTGCTCACAGCACGCTCCCTGCCGCCGGACCGGTCTCGGCCGTCCAGCCGGGCCGGGGACTGACGACATCAGTGGGCGCACCGGCTCCCGTGGTTGGGTTCTCGATCTTGTCGGTGACTTTCCCTGACAGGGAGTCCCGGGCGCTGTAAATGCTCAGCGCGATGATCATTGCGAGCAGTGCGCCGATCGCGGCTTTGAAGGAGAACGTACGGGCGATCCCGACGAGTACGAGGAAGGCGAGGGCGAGCTTGAGGGCCCTGTCGGCCCATGTCCCCGCGGTATCGAACAGGGCATCGCCCAAGACATCGAGCTCACTCGCCAGGAGCACAGAGGGGATGGTGCTCATCGGGCATCCCCCGACAGCGCCTTGGCCGTGGAGGCGGGCGAGGCCGCGCCCGCGGGCGGGCCGGTGACTCCCGCTTCCAGCTCGCTGATCTCCCACCGTCCGGCCCGCGCGGTGACCTCCGCCCGGTAGAGCAGCGGCCAGAGCACGCCCTGCGCGTCCTCGCCGGTCACCCGGATCCGCACCCGCGCCTTCGTCCCGTCCGCCGGCACTGCCTGACCGGCGGCGATCTCGGCGTCGGCGGCGACGGTCTCGAGGTCCACCCGCGCATACGGGCCGGCCTTTGGCGCCGTCACCTTCAGACCCGGCGACAGGTACCGGTCCAGACCCGCGCCCTGTCCGCCGCCGAGGTACGTACGGACGAACTCGCCCAGCGACACTCCCAGCGCCGAGGCAGCGGGGACGGGGCGGCTGAACTCCGATTCGGGTACCGGGGACGCGTCCGGGGCGGCGACCTCCGCCGGCGCTCCGACGACCGCGACCGGACCGCCGCCAGTGCCGCGGGTGCCGGACACGGCGAAGTACCGCACCTGCGGCACCACGGAGCCCGGCCCGCTCGCCGTCGGCGATGGTTCGCCCTGGTCCCGGATCGCCGCAACCACCACCGTCCACGTGCTCCCCGGCCCGGCCGCCTCACGGATGGCCACCACTCGCACCGGCGCAGGAGCCGTGCCGGTGGCTCGAGGCCGCTTCGGCAGCTCCACCCCAGGAGCCAGAGACCGCAGAGCTACGGCGGAGGCACTCTCCGGGGTGGCAGCGTCGGCGCGCAGCCACAGATCCACGAACAACTCCGCAGTGCCGCTTGGGTCGGCCGGAGGCCGGACCGCTTCAGCAGGGCGGGGGGCCGGTGCGGCCTGGGCCACCGTGGTCCTCGGAACCCCGACGGCGACGGCCAGGGCAAGGGGGCCGGCCGCCAGCGCGGCCCAGACACCCAGCCGCGCCCAGCGCGGCCCGCGGGAGACCGGCCGCCCAGCCGGGACTGTCTCCGGACGCTTCGCACGCAGCGGCTGAGCGGCCGGAGCGGCAGCCGGGGTTGCCGCGCGGCGGCGGGGCGGGGGAGGAGAGGGAGCCATGACGATGCCTTCCGTGGAGGGGTGATTGCTCTGCCCCACGAAACGGCGACGACCTCACCGGTTGGATCACCACGGCCACCCCGCCGGCATCACGGGTGGACAACGCCTGCGCTGGCGACTCACCGGTGACTCACCACCACCTCCCCACCGCAGGTCACCGCCCTACTCACCAGCCGCCGGTGAAGTCACCGGTGAGTGCGGGCGGCCGCTCATCGGCCCGGCTCGCGCTGCAGCGAGGGCGGGGCCGCCGCTCGCTCGTCGGGGTGGACTTCCACCCATAGCCGTATCGCGTGCGGCCCGCTGCCCTGTTGGGGATGCCATGCGGAAGATCGTTCACTTCAATGCGGCGGGCACCCTCGCGGCGGCCTTGGTCCTCTCGGCGGCCGGGCCGGCTGCCGCTGACTCCAGCGCTTGCACACACCACTTCTCAGGCCCGCAGGTCTGCATCAGGCTGGAGGGCAACAACTTCTGGAACACGCCCACCGCGATCTGGACCAACCCGCCGAAGAACGTGAAGACGCGGCAGGTGACGCTGTACGTGAACGGCACGCCCTACGCCGTCGGCAATCCGTCGACGGCAACCCGGGTGGGCAAGACCCTCAGCCACACCTGGAGCCGCGACCAGTTCGACGCGGACGCGAAGCTCTGCGTCAAGTTCAAGGGCATCGACCGGACCGCCTGCGAGTACGTGCGGGACATCGGCGACCGGGCCCCGCTCTAAACGCCTCGAGTCGGTCCTGTGATCGCTGCTGGGCGGCCATCTGGAACCACGGCGGAAGGGCCGGCCGATGGGCGCCGGTCCGGGGCTCCCCTGACGCCAGCTATCAGGCACGGGCCCTGCGGCACCATCACTGGCTGTCGGCCAGGCCGGAGGGCGACTTTCAAGAACGGTATTCATGAAGGTATGCGCGGGTGCATACTCGAGGTATGGCAGACACAACTGTGAAGGTCGACACCGAGACCCGGGACCGTTTCGCCGCCGTCGCGGCCTCCCGAGGCCAGAGCGTCCGCGCCTACCTGGCCGAGCTGGCCATAGAGGAAGAGAACCAGATCAAGTTGGGCAGGGCTACCGCCGCGTTCCGGGAGGTAACCGGCCAACCGGGCGTCGCAGAGGCTTTCGACCGTGAGTTCGGCGGCCTGCCGTCGGTAGTGAGCGCCAATCGGGCGGCCTGACCTTGGAACTGCACATCGACATCCGGTGGCTTCTGGACCGGCAAGAAGAGCTGCTCGGCAAGGAGCTCGGCGTCCAGGACTACTCGGGCTTGGTGGCGGCGGTCGCGCGGCACCGTGTGAACACCCCGGCCCTGGCGTCTGACGAGCCCGACGTGTACTGGCGGGCGGCCGCGCTGCTGGAGCAGATCGTGCTGCTGCGCCCGCTGCCGGCTAGGAACGAGTACTTCGCGTACGGGGTCGCCGTGGCGTACATCCGGGCCTCCAGCAAGGACGTGGATGTCACATTCGAGCCCTGGCGGGATCTGATCACCGACATCCGTGCTCTGCGGCTGAACGTATACGACATCGCGGACCGGCTGCGCTCTATGCATCCGGCTTCCTGATCGGCCCTGCGCCTTTTCAGGCGGGTACGAAGAAGAAGCCGACTGCTGCACCTGTCCTGGGCGGCGCCTTCGCCCGCTACGGAACGTGACCGAGGTGCTTGGGGAGACCTCGGCGTTTACTCCGCCGTCATGGAGGGACAACGACGCAGGGGAGGTCACTCTTGGGAAAGGCGACAGCCTTCAAAGCTGCTCACCACCGCCCCGACTTCTCCCGAAGAGGCCACGGAGGCCGCCTTGATTTGCACGTCCGTGCTCGCTGAGGAGGAATGGCGGGCGTTGTGGGTGATCACGGCCTCGAATGAAGTGAAAGGCCCGGCGGCGGACCCGATTTGCGCGGAAGCTCGTTGGGAGGACCAGCGCACGCTGTTTCTGCGCTGGGTGCCGGTGACGTACCGCCACGCCGCTATGCTCTGCGCCGGGTGCCTGGCACGGTGGCATTGCCGTCGTTGTTCGTGAACGCCGTCCAGCCGACGGACGACGGCCGGGTCCTCATGGTGAGGATGTCGCCCTCGACGGCGGCCCCCGGGCGGTGGCAGCTGCCGGGCGGGTCCGCGGAGCAGGAGCCCCCGGAGGCGGCGAAGCTCTGGGTGGGGCCGCTCTGCGAGGCCAGGCCGCACGCGAACTGTCCGAGGCGACCGGGGGTGATTTCAGCCCGGACGAGCTGCGGTTGTGGACGGTGGCCCGGGGCGAGATCGGCAGCCTCGGGCTGACCTACCTCGCCCCGGCCCGGCCGGAGGTCGAGCTGCATGAACGTTTCGCTGCCGTGACGGCGGAACTCGCGGAGGGCGCGAGCCCGAACCTCGACGGACTCGCGCTCGTGCGCTCGCCGGCCTAGCTGGCCGACCTGGCCGGACCGCACGTGGACTACCTGGAGCCGATCATCCGCCGGTACGCAGGCCCCGCTCCAGCCCGGCGCCTGACTATCGCCGTCTGTGCCGACGGGGTGCCCGGTCCTGTATGTCCTCCTGCCGAGCGTGACCCGCTCGAACCCACAGCGACCCGCAACTGCCCACACTGCCAGCAGCCCGTCACCATCGTCGCGCTCCTGGCAACACCAGAAGCCGCCCGGCCTTCGATGCCCACGGGCCTTCCCGATGTCGTCCCACTGCGCAGGGCTCCATAACAGCACCATCAGCTGGCCGGCCTGGAAATCCGGCTGCCGACAGCAGGCCGTGATGGCAGAGTGCGGCCATGGTTTTCCTACGTTGTGAAGCGGTCCGATGGGTCGATGACGAACCCCAGCCCGGCCTGGTCGAGGTC
>NZ_JBEZLA010000075.1:0-29869 GCF_040651925.1 Streptomyces sp. NPDC048349
CTGACGGAGGTCCGCGGCGTCGCGGTGCCCGGCACGCACTCTCGCCGCACCGGCCGAAAGCCCAAGTACGTCCAGTACAGGGGCATCCGGCCGGCGCGCCGAGAGCACGCACCGGACACCGCTCCTTCACCACGGACCTCCGTCAGACACCCCCTAGCCGCGGTTGCGGCGGCGGTACTCGTGCGTGGGGACGCCGCCTACGCCCCAGTCCTCCAGGGCCACCTCGTCGATCAGGACGAACGTGGTGGCCGGGTCCTTGTCGAGGACGTTGACCAGGAGGTCGGTGATCCCGGCGATGATCTCGGCCTTCTGGGCCGCGGTCGCGCCTTCACGGGTGATCTTTACGTTGACGTACGGCATGGCGGCGGCTCAGACCGTGCGGCCGGTGACGTGGCCGCCGTCCACCCGCAGGGCGTGGCCCGTCACGAAGCCGGCGCCCGCGAGGTACAGCACCGCCTCGGCGATTTCGGAGGCCTCCCCGACCCGGTCGAGGAGGGCGAGCCCGCCGAAGGCGTCCACGTCGGTGCCCGCGTGCAGGGGGGTGCGGATGATGCCGGGTGAGACGAGGTTGACCCGGATGCCGTCGGCCGCCAGCTCGGCGGCCAGGCTCGTGGTCAGCCCGTGCACGCCGGCCTTGCTGACCACCGGCGCGCTGGCCGGGAAGCCGGCCAGCCCGTGGTCCACCAGGACGGTGCCGATGTTGACGATGCTGCCGCCCTCGCCCTGTGTGCGCAGGGCCCGCACCACGGCCTGGGTGGTGAGGTAGGTGCCCTTGAGGTTGCCCGTCAGGAAGCCGTCGAGTTCGGCCTCCGTGACGTCGGTGAACGGCTTGGAGGCGAAGGTGCCGGCGTTGTTGACCAGGACGTCGATGCGGCCGAAGCGCTCGAGCGCCGTACGGACGAGGGCTTCGCCGGTCTCCCGCTCGGCGATGCTGCCCGCGACCCACGCGGTCCGCTCCGGATGGCCGAGGCCGGCGGCGGTCTTGGCGAGGCGGTCGGCGTCGCGGCCGTTCAGGACGACATTCGCGCCGCTCGCCAGGAACGCCCGGGCGATGTCCAGGCCGAGGCCGCTGGAGGATCCGGTGATGAGAGCAGTGGTCATGGTGGGTGCCTTTCGGGGCGGATCACCGGACTGGTCCGTCCGGCTGACACCCCAGAACCTATGGACCCTCAACGCATAACACCACGACGTAGATTGGAGCGTGTGATAATCCCTGGTTATGGATGTGGACCTGCGTGACCTGGAGCTCCTCGACGCCACCGCCGAGGCGGGCTCGCTGACCGCCGCCGCCGAGCGGCTGTACGTCAGCCAGCCGGCCCTCAGCCAGCGGCTCACCCGGCTGGAGGCCCGCCTCGGCATGCAGCTGTTCGACCGCAAGGGCCGCCGCCTGGTGCCCAACGCGGCGGGCCGCCGGCTGCTGGTCGCCGCCCGCCACGTCCTCGGCGAACTGGAGTCGGCCTCCCGGGACCTGCGGGAGATCCGCGACGGCCGCGGCCGCCGGGTCCGCTTCACCGCGCAGTGCAGCACCACCTTCCCGTGGCTGCCGCCCGTGCTGCGCGCCTTCCGCGAGCGCGAGCCGGACATCGACGTGCGCATCGAGACCGTCGCCGACGACGCCCCGATCCCGGCGCTGCTCGCCGACCTGGTCGACGTCGCGCTGGTCACCAAACCGGACCTGCAGATGGACCGGGTGTCCCTGACCAAGCTGTTCGACGACGAGATGATGGCCGTGGTGCCCGCAGCCCACCCCTGGGCCCGGCTCGGGCACCTGACCGCCCGTGACTTCGACGGCGCCGACCTGGTCCTCTACGACGGCTACGACCAGAACCGCATCCCGTCGATGCCGCTGCCGATCCCGGCGGGCGCCCGGCCCGGCCGGATCACCACCATGCCGGTGGTGACCGACCTGGTGATCGAGATGGTGGCGGGCGGCCAGGGCGTGACCGTGCTCCCCAACTGGGTGGCCGCCCCGTACGCGTCCTCGCACGGCCTCGCGCTGGTCCGCATCGGCGAGGAGGCGCTGACCCGCACCTGGTTCTGCGCCACCCGGACCGGGCCGCGCCCGCCCCACCTCGAGGCGTTCGTCGAAGAACTCACCACCCGCCTCACCGCCCCCGTCAGCGGCCAGGCCGCCTGAGCCGTCTCTTCCGGATCGTGCCTGACCCGCAAGATCCGAGAGAGACGACCTAAGACCCTGCGGCCCGGCCCTCCAGCAGGCGGCCCATCCACTCCTCGATCCCCGCCACCGTGCGGGGCAGGGCGCCCGACATCAGGCGCGCGCCGTCCGACGTGACGACCAGGTCGTCCTCGATGCGCACCCCGATGCCGCGCAGCTCCGGCGGGAGGGTCTCGTCGTCCGGCTGGAGGTACAGGCCCGGTTCCACCGTGAGGACCTGGCCCTCCTCCAGGACCCCTTCCAGATAGGTCTCCGCGCGCGCCTTCGCGCAGTCGTGCACGTCCAGACCCAGCATGTGGCCGCTGCTGCACAGGGTGTACCGGCGGTGCAGGTCCCCCTGCGCGTCCTTCATGACGCCCCAGTCCGCGAGGCCCTCCGCGATCACCCGCATCCCGGCCCGGTGGAAGTCGCCGAAGCTCGCCCCTGGGCGCAGCGCGGCCATGCCCGCCTCCTGGGCGGCCAGGACCAGTTCGTACACCTGGCGCTGGACGGAGGTGAAACGGCCCGACAGCGGGAGGGTGCGCGTGATGTCCGCCGTATACAGGGTGTCCGTCTCCACGCCCGCGTCCAGGAGCAGCAGTTCGTCCCCGTTCAGCCGGCCGTCGTTGCGGATCCAGTGCAGCGTGCACGCGTGCGCGCCGGCCGCCGCGATCGTCTCGTAGCCGGTGCCGTTGCCCTCGGCGCGGGCGCGCAGGTTGAAGACCCCCTCGATCCACCGCTCCCCGCGCGCGTGCGCCAGGGCGCGCGGCAGGGCCCGCACGACGTCCTCGAAGCCCGCCGTCGTGTGGTCGACGGCCAGCTGGAGCTGCTCGACCTCCCAGGCGTCCTTCACCAGCCGCAACTCCGAGAGCGCGGAAGCCAGTTCCGCGTCGGTGGAGGCGTCACGGCCGGCCGGGGAGCCCAGCAGGTCCAGGTGTGCGCAGCGGATGCCGGTGAGCCGCTCGGCCTCCGCCAGGTCCGGGCGGCGGCCCACCCAGAACTCCCCGTAGCGGCGGTCGCGGAAGAACTCCTCGTTCCCGTCGGCGCGCGGCGAGCGCGGCCGCAGGTACAGCACCGCCTCGTGGGCGTGCGGGCCCGAGGGTTCCATGACCAGGACGTGGCCCGCCTGGTCCTCGCCCGTCAGGCCCGTCAGCCAGGCGTACGCGCTGTGCGGGCGGAAGCGGTGGTCGCAGTCGTTGGAGCGGACCTTCAGTGCGCCCGCCGGGATGATCAGCCGCTCGCCGGGGAAGCGGGCCGAGAGCCGTGCCCGGCGGGCCGGGGTGACCGCGTGGCCGGGGACGCGGTCGGAGCCGGGGAGCGGGGAGGCGGCCCAATCGTCCGCCATGAAACGGGACAACTCCGGGGATACCGGCAGGTCGTGGCTGCCCGTGTGGAGGCGGGACGGAGCGTCGGTCACGGGGTCTCCCTCAAGAAGGCGCGAACTGATGGGGGCACAGGTCTTGCCAGTGCAATTTCACATTACTATGTTACAGCTCACACCGCGGCACGTTAATCCCCGTCAAACGCCGCGTGACGCAGGGCCGTTCACCGCACCACCCCCCACCTCCGCCTCTCCCACCAGGAGTTCTCGGTGTCCAAGCACAGAGTTGTGCGCTCGTCCCTCCTCGCCTCCGCCGTCGCCGTGACCCTCCTCGCCTCCGCCGGGCAGGCCACCACGCAGGCCGCCGAGGCGGTGACCGCGGCCGGGGCCGCGGCCACCTCCGCCGGAGCCGCGGCCGGTCCGGCGCCCGCGCCGAACCCGTTCGACGAGGTCGACCACCTCGCCAACGCGTCCGAGGCGGCCCCCGCCCCCGCCCCGGCCCCCGGCGGGCAGGCCGTCACCGGGCAGGTCCCCGGCGCGGCCACGGCCGCCGCCGCGCCCGCCGAGCGCACCGAGAAGAGCAAGGCGGCCGCACAGGCGGCCCCCACCGCCCGCAGCGTCGCGGCGGGCGTCCCCTGCACCCTCGACGGGATCAAGAACCTCTCACCGGAGCAGTTCGCCGACTTCCTCGCCGACCAGGCGGTCACCGCCGACGGCTGCCTGCGCGGCCTGATCTGGACCTGGGACGCCCGGCTGGCACCGGTGATGTCCGACGCGCACGTCCAGGCCGTCTCCCGCCGGATATCCGGCCTGGCCGCCGCCCACGACGGCCGCAACTCCTCCCACCTGGAGGAGATGTTCACCTACCTGCACGCAGTCGCCTACCACGACTACTCGCGCTCCGAGATCGACGTCACCGACGCCCCGACGGTCAACGCCATGCGCCAGGCCGTCGCCGACTTCGGCAACGCCGCCCGCACCTTCGACGTGACCGCCTCCAACGCCCGCACCCTGCGCGAGGCCCTCTACGCGGCCAGCGCGCCGGGCCTGCGCCAGCACCAGCTCGGCCTCATCAAGAAGGTCCTGTCCACCATGGACCCGGCCCACCCGGCCACCCACCATGACGCGGCCTGGGCGGGCGCCGCCCTCGCCGCCCTGTCCGTCAACTACCTGGGCGTCTACCCCGGCAACCAGGACGCGGCCTTCCACGCCGCCGTGGCCGCCGACGCCCCCTACCGCGCCACCTTCAAGGCCTTCGCGCAGTACACCCACCTCAAGGGCACGGGCAACGCCTGGGTGGCGCGCGACGCCCTCGGCGAGTACGGCCGCTTCGGCCAGGTCGAGGGCCTGCGCGACCAGGTCGTCGCCGACCTCGGCACGATGCTGGAGCCGGTGAAGACCGGACTTGGGACCGAGCCCTGGGCCAAGGTCGTCTCCTGGCTGAACTTCTACGAGGCGTGCAAGCAGTACGGGGTGTGCAAGGAGGACATAGAGAAGCAGATCTTCCCGAACACCTACGTCTACGACAACGGCGCCATCAAGGTGCGCACCGGCCTCGACCGGGCCACCGTCGACCAGCTCTACTACGCCAGCAAGCAGGTCAAGACGCAGTACCACCGTGTCCTGGGCACCGACCAGCCGCTGGCCGGCGACCCCAACACCACGCTGAACATCGTGCTGTACGGCTCGCGCGCCGACTACGAGAACTACCACCCGATCCTGACGGGCTACGGCACCAACAACGGCGGCATCTACATCGAGAACGGCGCCACCTTCTACACCTACCAGCGCCGCGTCCCGCAGGACTCCTCCCTCACCCTCGAGGAGCTCTTCCGCCACGAGTACACCCACTACCTCAACGGCCGTTTCGCCGTCCCCGGCTTCTTCGGCGAAGGCCCCTGGTACGAGGGCGACCGGACGACCGCCATGGACGAGGGCACGGCCGAGTTCTTCGACGGCGCCACCCGCGACAACGGCACCGCCGTCCGCAAGTCCCTGGTCAAGAGCATCATCAACGACACCGCGGGCGGCGGTCCCCGCATGTCGGTCGAGCAGCTGCTCAACGCCACGTACGACGGCGACGGCTTCCGCTTCTACAGCTACGCCGGCACCTTCTTCGAGTTCCTGTGGACCGAGAAGCCCTCGCTGCTGCGCGAGATGTACACCCACCTGCGGGCCGACGACGTGGCGGCCTACGACGCCTGGCGCCACCGGATGGGATCGGACGCCTACCTCCAGCGCGACTACAACCGCTTCCTGGACGCGCAGATCGCCCAGGTCGACCGGCTCTTCGTGCCGAACACCTCCTTCACCCCCAACGAGCAGCTGCGCGACGCCGCGCTGGCCTCGGTGAAGTCCTCCTTCGCCACGGCCACCTACAACACCCCGGACTGCGTGGAGAACGGCGACCCCGGCAAGCGCCGCTTCACCTGTACCGGGCGGATCTCCGCGAACCTGAAGAACTGGCGCAGCGACGACCAGAACTTCAAGGACATGTCGGAGACGGTCGACTACTTCATACTCGACCGCGCCGGCGCGGCCTCCAACAACCTGGCCGACATGAACTGCTCCTTCGGCCCGGTCGAGATCTGGTCGAACAAGACGGCGGGAACCTCCAGTTACAGCTGTGAGGGCCCGCTCCGCAGCTGATCCGTACCGGACCGGCCCCCTCGCGGGGCCGGTCTGGGCAGCCACTAAAGAATGTGACATATTACTGCCGTGCTCAAGAGACACTCCCTGGACGCCGTCATCATCGGCGCCGGCGTCGTCGGTGCGGCGTGCGCGTACTACGCGGCCCGCGCCGGACTCTCCGTGGCCGTGGTCGACCGCGGCCCGGTCGCGGGCGGCACGACCGGGGCCGGCGAGGGCAACCTGCTCGTCTCCGACAAAGAGGCGGGCCCGGAGCTCGACCTGGCCCTGCTGTCCGCCGGCCTGTGGACCGAACTGGCCGGCCTTCTGCCCCCGGAGATCGAGTACGAGGCCAAGGGCGGCCTCGTCGTCGCCCCGGACCAGGCCTCGCTCGAGGCCCTGCGGAGCTTCGCGGAAGGCCAGCGCACAGCCGGTGTCGAAGCGGTCGAGGCGGGGTCCGCCGACCTGCGCGACCTGGAACCCCATCTGGCGCGGGGCCTCGCGGGCGGCTTCCTCTACCCGCAGGACGCCCAGGTGCAGCCCGCCCAGGCGGCGGCTCGGCTGCTGGCCGCCTCGGGCGCCGAGGTCCACCTCGGCGAGGAGGTGACGGGCTTGGTGCGCCGCGGGGACACGGTCCGCGGGGTCCGCACCGCGCGCCGCGAACTCCTGGCCCCCGCCGTGGTGAACGCGGCGGGCACCTGGGCCGGGACCGTCGCGGAACTCGCGGGCGTGAGCCTGCCCGTCCTGCCGCGCCGAGGCTTCGTCCTGGTGACCGAACCGCTGCCCCGCGTGGTGCGGCACAAGGTGTACGCCGCCGACTACATCGCGGACGTGGCCAGCGGCTCCGCTGCACTCCAGTCCTCGGCGGTGGTCGAGGGCACCCCGGCGGGCCCGGTCCTGATCGGCGCCACCCGCGAACGCGTCGGCTTCGACCGCACCCTGTCCACCGAGGCCCTGCGCCGCCTCGCCACCCAGGCGGCGGCCCTCTTCCCCGTGCTCGCGGACGTCAAGGTCCTGCGCACCTACCACGGCTTCCGCCCCTACCTCCCGGACCACCTCCCGGCGATCGGCCCGGACCCCCGCCGCCCCGGCCTGCTGCACGCCTGCGGCCACGAGGGCGCAGGCATCGGCCTGGCCCCGGCAACGGGCCTCCTCATAGCGGCGGCCCTGACGGGCGGCGCACCAGAACTCGACATGCACCCGTTCCGGCCGGACCGCTTCGGGGGACCACCCGCCGGGGCCGGGGACGGGCCGGGGTGATGGCCGGGACGTAAAACGTGATGTGTTGGCGCGCCGCAGAGCTTGCGCCATGTAACCCCCGTCAGGGCGCCACACATCATGAGTCCCGGACATCACCCCGGCCCGGCCCCGGACCCGGCCCCACGCACCACCCCGAGGAGGACCCCTGATGCGACGCAGCCCCCGTTCCCTGGTCGGCGGCACCCCTTCGGCCACCTATGCCATCGCGTTCGACGGCCGCGAACTCCCCGCGCAGGCGGGCCAGTCCATCGCCGCCGTCCTCTGGTCCGCCGGGATCCTCGCCTGGCGCACCACCCGCGACGGCGGCGCCCCGCGCGGCGCCTTCTGCGGGATCGGCAGCTGCTACGACTGCCTCGTCACCGTCAACGGCCGCCCGAACCAGCGGGCCTGCCTGGTCCCCGCCCGCGAGGGCGACACCGTCACCACCCAGGAGGGAACAGGCCATGCCGACCTCGCCGTCTGACTCCGCGGACCCCGCGGACCTCGCGGCCCTGCCCGACGCCGAGCACCCCGCCGACCTGGCCATCGTCGGCGCCGGCCCCGCCGGCCTGGCCGCGGCCGTCACCGCCGCCGACCTGGGCCTGCGCGTCACCCTCCTCGACGCGGGGGACCGCCCCGGCGGCCAGTTCTACCGGCACCCCGCGCCCGCCCTCGGCGCCGCCCGCCCCGAGGCCCTCCACCACGCCTGGCCCGACTTCGCCACCCGCGAAGCCGCCCTGCGCGTCCACGCATCGGCGGGCCGGATCACGTACCTCCCGCTCCACCACGTGTGGACGGTGGTCCCGGACGGCGACGGAGCCTGGACCCTGCACGCCCTGGGCGGAGCCGAGGAGCGCGCCGCAACCGTACGGGCCGCCGCCGTCCTCCTCGCCACCGGCGCCTACGAGCGCCACCTGCCCTTCCCCGGCTGGACCCTGCCCGGGGTCGTCGGGGCCGGCGGGGCCCAGGCCATGCTCAAGGCCGGGCTCGTCCTGCCCGGCAGGCGCGTGGTGGTCGCCGGGAGCGGCCCGCTGCTGCTCGCCGTGGCCGGGTCGCTCGCCGCCGCCGGAGCCACCGTCCCCGCAGTCGTCGAGGCCGCCGCCTACACCGCGTACGCCGCCCGGACCCCGGTGCTGCTGCGCAACCCCGGCAAGCTCGCCGAGGCCGCGGCCTACGGCGCCGCCCTCGCCAGGCACCACGTCCGCCTCCTGACCCGGCACGCCGTCACCGAGGCCCACGGCACCGACCGGGTCGAGGCCGTCACCGTCGCCCGCCTCGACCGCGACTGGCGCCCGCTGCCCGGGACCGCCCGTCGGATCCCGTGCGACGCCCTCGCCGTGGGCCACGGGCTCGTGCCCCAGCTGGAACTCGCCACCGGCGTCGGCTGCGCCACCCGCCACAGCCCCGACGGCACCCTCGCCCTGGAGCTGGACGCCCACCAGCGGACCTCCGTCCCCGGCCTCTGGTCGGCGGGGGAGACGGGCGGCATCGGCGGCGCCGGACTCGCCCTGACCGAAGGGGAGATCGCGGCCCATGCGATCGCCGGCCGCCCCGTCCCCGCAGCGCTCACCCGCACCCGCTCGCGGCTGCGCGCCTTCGCCGGTGCGATGGCCGCCGCCCACCGCCCGGGCCGTGGCTGGACCGGCTGGCTGCGGGACGACGCCGTCGTGTGCCGTTGCGAGGAGGTGCCGGCCGGCCGGATCCGCGAGGCCGCCGGGGAACTCGGCGCACGGGACGCCCGTACGGTCAAACTCCTCACCCGGGCGGGCATGGGCTGGTGCCAGGGCCGGATGTGCGGACCGGCCGTGGCCGCCCTCGCGGGCGGGGACCCGGCCCCCGACCGGCGGCCGCTGTCCTGCCCGGTTCCGCTGCGCCGGCTCGCCGAACTTCCCCCCGACGCGCCCTGATCGGACCGTCCCGGCCCTTGTGGCCGACTCACACCCACTAGTAAAATGTCACACACCACACTAGGGAGTTATTCCATGACCGACGCGCCCACCCCCGCGCCCCGTACGACGACCGGCACGACCATCGGCCCGGACACCCGCTCCCGCCCCTGGCACGGCATCATGGTCGCCACCGCGCTCCCGCTGCGCGAGGACCTCACCGTCGACTACGACGCCTACGCCGAGCACGTGGCCTGGCTGATCGCCAACGGCTGCGACGGCGTGGTCCCCAACGGCTCCCTGGGCGAGTACCAGACCCTCACCGACGAGGAGCGGGCCCGCGTCGTCCGTACCGCCGTCGAGGCCGCGGGCGACGGCTCGCGCGTCATGCCCGGCGTCGCCGCCTACGGAAGCGCCGAAGCCCGCCGCTGGGCCGACCAGGCCGCCGAGGCCGGGGCCGGCTCCGTACTCCTGCTGCCGCCCAACGCCTTCCGGGCCGACGAGGAGACCGTGCGCGCCCACTACGCCGAGGTCGCCCGCGCCGGGCTGCCCGTCGTCGCGTACAACAACCCGTACGACACCAAGGTGGACCTGGTCCCCGCCCTGCTGGCCCGGCTGCACGCCGACGGATCCGTCGTCGCCGTCAAGGAGTTCAGCGGGGACGTGCGCCGCGCCTACGAGATCGCCGAACTCGCCCCCGGCCTCGATCTGCTCATCGGCGCCGACGACGTCCTGCTCGAGCTCGCCCTCGCGGGCGCGGTCGGCTGGATCGCCGGCTACCCCAACGCCCTGCCGCAGTCCTGCGCCACCCTCTACCGGGCGGCCGTCGCCGGCGACCTCACCACCGCCCTGCCGCTGTACAAGTCCCTGCACTCGCTGCTGCGCTGGGACTCCAAGACCGAGTTCGTGCAGGCCATCAAGCTCTCCATGGACCTGGCGGGCCGCCCGGGCGGTGCCACCCGCCCGCCGCGCTTCCCGCTGACCGGCGACACCGAGGCCGCCGTCCGCGCCGCCACCGAGAAGGCCCTCGCCGAGGGCCTCAACTAAGCAGATCGGGGGGACCCCATGCGTACGCGCCACGTCTACCACGCGGTGGACTCGCACACCGAGGGCATGCCGACCCGCGTCATCACCGGGGGCATCGGGGTGATCCCCGGCGCCACCATGGCGCACAAGCGGCTCCACTTCATCGAGCACATGGACCACGTGCGGACCCTGCTCATGTACGAGCCGCGCGGCCACGCGGCGATGAGCGGCGCCATCCTCCAGCCCCCCACCCGGCCGGACGCCGACTTCGGCGTGCTCTACATCGAGGTGTCGGGCCTGCTGCCCATGTGCGGGCACGGCACCATCGGGGTCGCCACCGTCCTGGTCGAAACCGGCATGGTGCCCGTCGTCGAGCCGGTCACCACCGTCCGCCTCGACACCCCGGCCGGGCTGGTGAGCGTCGACGTCCGCGTGGAGGACGGCGCGGCCACCGCCGTCACGCTCACCAATGTCCCGTCCTTCTGCGTCGGCCTCGACCTGAAGGCCGAGGTCCCCGGCTTCGGCACGGTCACCTACGACCTCGCCTACGGGGGCAACTTCTACGCCTTCGTCGAACTCGACGCCCTCGGCCTGCCCTTCGACCGTGCCCGCAAGGACGACCTGATCGCAGCAGGACTGGCCGTCATGGACGCGGTCAACGGTTCCGCGGACCGGCCGGTCCACCCCGAGAACCCCTCCATCGCCGGGGTCAAGCACGTCTACCTCGCCGCCCCCGGCTCCGACGCCCGCCGCTCCCGGCACGCCATGGCCATCCATCCGGGCTGGTTCGACCGCTCGCCCTGCGGTACCGGCACCAGCGCGCGCATGGCCCAACTGCACGCCCGTGGCCTGCTCGCCCTCGACACCGACTTCGTCAACGAGTCCTTCATCGGCACCGAGTTCACCGGACGGCTGGTCGGCGAGACCACCGTCGGCGGGCTCCCCGCCGTGGTCCCCACGGTCACCGGCCGGGCCTGGATCACCGGCACCGCCCAGTACTTCCTCGACCCCGCCGACCCCTTCCCCGGAGGCTTCCTCCTGTGATCAGCGTCCGCACCACGGACTACCACGCCGCCGGCGAGCCCTTCCGCATCGTCGACGCCGCCGCCGGAGGGCTCCCGCCCGTCCCCGGGGACACCGTCGCCGAGCGCTGCGCCACCGCCATCGGCCCGGGCGGCTCCGGGACCGCTCCGCGCCGGAGCGCCCTGGACGACGTCCGGAGGCTGCTCGTCCAGGAGCCGCGCGGGCATGCCGGCATGTACGGGGGCTTCGTCGTCCCGCCCGACGACGACGGGGCACATGTCGGGGTGCTGTTCTGGCACAAGGACGGCTACTCCACCGCGTGCGGCCACGGCACCATGGCCCTCGGCGTCTGGGCCGTGGACACCGGCCGGGTCGCCGCGCCCGACGACGGAGACGCCCAGGTGCGCATCGACGTGCCGTCCGGCCGGGTCACCGCGACCGTGCACCGGGGCGGCGGCCGCACCACCGGCGTCACCTTCCGCAACGTCCCGGCCCGGGTGGGCGCCCGCAAGGTCCCGGTGGCCACCACCCTCGGCATGGCGGAGGTGGACATCGCGCACGCCGGGGCCTGTTACGCCTCCCTGCGCGCCCGGGACCTCGGCCTGGACGTCACCCGGGCCGCCCTGCCCGAGCTGGTACGGGCCGGGCAGGAGGTCCGGGCCGCGCTGGCCACCCACCCCGCCACCTGGCACCCCGACGGCCCGCTGCTGTCCGGGGTCTACGGGGTGATCCTCCACGAGGAACTCCCCGACACGCCCTTCGGGCCGCACCAGCGCAACGTCACCGTCTTCGCCGACGGCCAGATCGACCGCTCGCCCTGCGGCTCCGGCACCTCGACGCGGCTCGCGCTGCTCGCGGAGGACGGGCGGCTCGGACCCGGCGAGGACCTGCTGCACGAGTCGGTCACCGGCACGGTGTTCACCGGACGCGTACTGCCGGGCGGCGTCACCGAGGTCACCGGCACCGCCTACCGTACGGGCGAACACGCCTTCACCGTGGACCCGTACGACCCCCTCGGGACGGGCTTCCTCCTGTGATCCCGCAGCTGAGCGCCGCCGGCCTGGCCGGGCTCCTCACCCCGGCCGACGCCGCCGACGCCCTGGCCGACGCCCTGCTCGGCGGCCTCGACCCCGAGAGCTGCCCCCAGCGGACCGCGCTCCCCGTCCCCGGCGGGGGCGAACTGCTGCTGATGCCGGCCGCGTCCGGCACGTACGCCGGAGTGAAGATCGCCGGGGTCGCTCCCCACAACCCGGCCCGCGGGCTGCCCCGGATCACCGGGTCCTACCTGCTGCTGGACGGACCCACCCTGCGCCCGCTCGCCCTGCTCGACGGTGCGGCGCTGACCGCCCTGCGCACCCCGGCGGTCTCCGCGCTCGCGCTGCGCCACCTGGCGCCGGCGGGCCGGCCGCTGCGGCTGGTGCTGTTCGGTTCGGGGCCGCAGGCGTACGGACACCTGGAAGCGGTGCTCGCGGTTCGGGAGTTGGCCGAGGTGGTGGTGGTCGCCCGCGACCCCGAGGGCGGGGAACGGCTCGCCGCGCACGCCCGCACCCTGGGCCCGCCCGCCCGCACGGGTACGGCCGGGGACGTGGCCGGCGCGGACCTGGTGGTCTGCTGCACCACGGCTCGGGAACCCCTCTTCGACGGGCGCCTCGTCGGCCCGGGCGCCACGGTCGTCGCCGTCGGCTCGCACGAGCCGTCGGCCCGGGAGACGGACACCGCCCTCGTGCGACGGGCGGCGGTGTACGTGGAGTCGCGGGCGGCGGCCCTGCGCGAGGCGGGTGACCTGCTGGTGGCGGAGGCCGAGGGTGCGATCGGGCCCGGTCACATCACCGGCACCCTCGCCGACCTGGTCACCGGCCGGATGCCCGGGGGCGCGAGGCCGAGTTGTCCACAGCTCTTCAAGAGTGTGGGCATGGCCTGGGAGGATCTTGCCGTGGCGGTCGCGTGGTTCCGGGCCGCCGGGGCGAGCAGAGAAACGTGACATTGTACGCTGTTCCTCTGCCCATCGCCGGTGTCGGGCGTCTCGGAGGAAAAGCAATGGGTGACCTGAAGCAGCACAGTCTCATCAAGGCCCAGGAACGGCTCCGCGACCAGGTCGGCCACGCCCTCCGAGCAGCCCTGATAGCCGGAGAGCTGCGCCCCGGCAGCGTCTACTCGGCCCCCGGCCTCGCAGCCGAACTCGGCGTGTCGGCCACCCCGGTGCGCGAGGCGATGCTCGACCTCGCCCGCGAGGGCCTGGTCGAACCGGTCCGCAACAAGGGGTTCCGCATCACCGAGGTCAGCGAGCGCGACCTCGACCAGTACACCGAGCTGCGCACGATGATCGAGGTGCCGACCATCGGCCGGATCACGAAGATCGCCACGGTCGAGCAGCTGGAGGCGCTGCGTCCGATCGCCGAGGAGATCGTCACCAGCGCGCGCGAGCACAACCTCATCGGCTACCTGGAGGCGGACCGCCGCTTCCACCTCACCCTGCTCGGCCTGGCGGGCAACGACCGCCTCGTCGAGACCGTCGGCGACCTGCGCAAGCGGTCGCGGCTGTACGGGCTGACGGGCCTGGACGAGGCCGGCAAGCTGGTGTCCTCGGCGCAGGAGCACCTCGAACTGCTCGACCTGATGCTCTCCGGCGACGCCGCGGCCGCCGAGGCCTGCATGGTCCGCCACCTCGGCCACGTCCGCTCCCTGTGGGCCCAGGGCCGCGACGAACCCGTGGGCCGCCCCCCGGGCCGCCTCGGCTCGGGCCTCTAGACCCGGTCAGGATCGGGGCGGAGCCCCCGGCAGGCGGGCCGGGCCCCGGCCAAGCCCCGGTTGGGGCCCGCTCCTGTGCCCCGACCGCTCACCGGGCCGAGGAGTCGCACCCGCACGTGTCGTCGTCCTCCGCCGCGAGCGCTCCGGCGGCCTCGGCCCGGTCCAGGAGCGCCCGCATCGCCTCGGCGGGCAGCCCCGGCGCCGCGGCCGCCTCCTGGGCGACGTGGTCCTGCGCGTCACCGAGCAGCCGCAGCAGCGCCGCCGTCGGTACGCGCGGATGCCCGGCGGTGGCGTGCCGCACCCGTGCGCTCTCGTCGGCCGCGAGCCGTTCGAGGAGTGGGGCGGGCAGCCGAGGGTCGCGCAGGGCGAGGATCCGCATCCAGGGGTCCGGGTCCACGGCGAACCGCCGCAGCGTCTCGGGCGGGAAGACGACACGGTCCGCGGGCCGGTCGCCGAACTTGGACTGCCGGGGGTGGCGCCGGTCGATGTCCTCGGCGGTGGCGAGGTCCACCTCCGGCAGCCGGGCCAGCGCGAGGTGCCGTACGCTCGCGTCCTCATCGGCCAGCATCCGCTCCCGCGCCCCGTGCGGCAGCGCGGCACTGCGCGCCGCCGCCCTGCGGATACCGACGTACGGCGAGCCGACATGCGGCAGGGGATCGGCCGCGACCCAGCCATATTCCGCGAACTCCACCATGGCCAGGACGACTTTGCACAGGAAGTCCGGCTCCTCGGCCTCCTCCCGGTCCTCATCGGCTCGGCGGGCTCCGGCGACCAGGCCGCTGTGGATCTCGCCCCGCAGCTCCGGCGCGAGGTCCGCACGCCGGAACACCTGCCCCCGTACCCCGGGATCGGGGTCGCGGGCCAGCACCTCGCACAGCGTTCGGGGCAGGCCGGGGTGCGCGGCGAGCGCCTCGCGCACCCGGTCGTCGGGGTCGGCGGCCAGCCGGTCCGCCGTGGCCGGATCCAGCTCCACGAAGCCGATGACGTGAGGGCGCGTCACCGGATCGGCCAGCAGCGCGGCGTGCAGGTCGTCCGGCGGCCGGTGCCGGCAGGCCGCGGCCCGGACCCGCGCCTCGGGGTCGGTCAGCAGGGCCCGGTGCACCGTCTCGTCCGGTGCGGACTCCCGCCGGGCGACAGCGGCCCGTACGCGCGGGTCGGTGTCCCCGGCGAGCTCCTGCGCCCGCTGCGCCGACAGTTCGGGGTTCTTCGCGAGGGCGAGCCGAACGGCGGCCTCCGGATCGGCGGCGAACAGCCCGTGCCGCCCTTCCGCCGCGCCCTCCCGTTCGGCCCGCTCGGCCCGGACCTCCGGATCCGGATGCGCGGCCAGCCGGGCGGCGGTCCCGGGCGGCAGCGCCTGGGCGAGCGCCAGCTCGGCGGCCCGGCCGTGGGCCAGGAACTCCGCGCACAGCGCGTCGCTCAGCTCCGCCCCCCTGCGCAGGGCCAGGCCCAGGGCGGCCGGCCACAGGGGAGCCAGCCGCAGGGCCAGGTCCTCCGGGAGTCCCGGGTTCCGGCTCAGCCCGTCGACCAGGGCGGGCAGCCGGACGGTCTGCGGCAGCTGTGGTGTGCGGTCCATGGCGCGCAGTGTAAGAGGGGCTCGCCGACCGACCGTCAACCGCCCGCCGTCCGCCGGGATTTGGACACGGCTGGATAACGGGCGCCCCAACCTCTTGTCAGTGCAATTTCACATTACTATGTTACCGGTCACATTATAGAGCGCGGCCCTTCACTGGAGTGACCCATGACCAAGCGCACCCAACTCGCCCTCGCCACCACCCTGGTGGCCGCTCTCGCACTCGGCGCCTCGGGCTGCTCCGACACCAAGAAGGGCACGGCGGGCGGGGGAGCCGCGAACCCAGCGGCCGCCAACGACGGCAAGATCCTGGGCGGCACCCCGGTCAAGGGCGGCACCCTCACCGTCCTGTCCAACCAGGACTTCGCCCACCTCGACCCCGCCCGCAACTGGGTCATGCCGACCATGGACTTCGGCACCCGGCTGCTCTACCGCACCCTCGTGACCTTCAAGGCCGAGCCGGGCAAGGGCGGCAGCGAGCTCGTCCCCGACCTCGCCACCGACCTGGGCACCCCCTCCAACGGCGGCCGCACCTGGACCTTCACCCTCAAGGAAGGCGTCAAGTACGAGGACGGCTCGCCCATCAAGGCCCAGGACATCAAGTACAACGTCGAGCGGTCCTTCGCCCCCGACCTGACCGGAGGCCCCGACTACGCCGCCCAGTACCTGGCCGGCACCGAGGGCTACAAGGGCCCGCTCCAGGGGCAGCACCTCGACTCCGTCAAGACCCCCGACGACCGCACGATCGTCTTCGAACTCAAGCGGCCCGTCGCCGAGTTCTCCGCGACCGCCACCCTGCCGACCTTCGCGCCCGTGCCCCAGTCCCAGGAGAAGGGCACCCAGTACGACGCCCGCCCGTTCTCCTCCGGCCCGTACAAGATCGAGTCGTACGACCGCGACAAGAAGCTGGTCCTGGTCCGCAACGAGCACTGGGACGCCGCGACCGACACCGTGCGCAAGGCCTACCCGGACAAGTTCGTGGTCGTCATGGGCCTCAAGGGCGGCCAGATCGACGACCGGATCATCGCCGGGGAGGGCGCCGACGCCTCCGCCGTGCAGTACGCCGACATGCGGCCCGAGAGCGCGCCGAAGGTGCTCCCCAAGCCGGAGGTCAAGGCCCGGCTGCTCGCCGAGTCCCAGGGCTGCACCGAGATGCTCTCCCTGAACAACTCCCGGGCGCCCTTCAGCGATCCCAAGGTCCGCGAGGCCATGCAGTACGCCGTCGACAAGGAAGCCGTGATCACCGCCGGCGGCGGCCCGGCCCTCAACGAGGTCGCCACCGCCTACCTGCCCCCGGCCCTGTCCGGCGGCAAGCAGGCCGACACGCTGGGGATCGCCCCGGCGGGCGACCCGGCCAAGGCCAAAGAACTGCTCAAGGCCGCCGGCAAGGAGACCCTGAAGGTCTCCCTGGCCGTCTCGACCGGCGACAAGGGCAAGGCGGAGGCCATCCAGCAGGGCCTGGCGCGCGTGGGCATCGAGGTCGTCGTCGACACCATCGACCCGGGCGCCTACTACGACGTCATCGGCGACCTCTCCACCACCCCCGACATGACGCTCAGCGGCTGGTGCCCCGACTACCCCTCCGGCTCCACCTGGATCCCCTTCGTCTTCGACGGGCGCACCATCAAGGAGAAGGGCAACCAGGGCAACAACGCCCAGTTCCGCGACGACGCGACGATGAAGCGGATCGACGAGATCAACGCCATGGCCGACGCCAAGCAGGCCAACCAGGCCTGGATCGACCTCGACGCCGAGATCATGAAGAAGTCCCCGGCGGTCCCGCTCCTGCTGGAGCGCAAGCCGCTGCTCGTCGGCCCCAACATCGCGGGCGCCTACGGCCACCCGGTGTGGACCGGCACCATCGACTACGCCACGGTCGGGCTCAAGGACCCGTCGAAGAGCCAGGGCTGAGGAATCCGGAACCCCCGACACCATGACCACCACCGCACCGGTCCCGGACGACCGGGCAGCCGCTGGGGCCGACGGCACCCCGACCCCCGCCGCCGGGCCCGGGGCCCCGGTTCCGGCCCCCGCTTCGGCTCCGGCCCCCGCTTCGGCCCCGGGCCCCGTTTCGGCCCCGGGCACCTCCCAGGCCCCGACCACCTCCCAGGCCCCGGGCACCTCCCAGGCCCCGGGCACCTCCCAGGCCCCGACCACCTCCCAGGCCCCGGGCACCGTTTCCGCGCCCGGCCCCGCCCCAGCCCCCCAAGCCGAGACCGCCAAGCCCGCGGCAGCGCCCGTGCCCGGTAGCAGCCCCTGGCAGCTCGCCCGGCGGGAGCTGCGCCGACGCCCCGCCGTCCGCGTCAGCCTCGGCCTCGTCCTCCTCTTCGTGCTCATGGCCGCCACCGCCCCCTGGCTGGGCGCGCTCGGCGGCTGGTCCCCCGAGGAGTTCGACAAGACCGCCGTCGACCCCTACCTCGGGGGCCTGCCGCTGGGCTCCCTCGGCGGGATCAGCGCCGAGCACTGGCTCGGCGTGGAACCCGTCACCGGCCGCGACCTGTTCGCCCGCGTGGTCCACGGCGCCCAGGTCTCCCTGCTCATCGCCTTCGCCGCCACCGCCATCGTGGTCGTCGCGGGAACCGCCGCCGGGATCGCCGCCGGCTACTTCGGCGGCCGTACCGACGCGGTCCTGTCCCGGTTCATGGACCTGACCATGTCCTTCCCCTCCCTCATCTTCATGATCGCGATGCTGTCCGTGGCCAAGGACGTCAACCGCATCGTCCTGATGACCACCGTCATCGGGGTCTTCGGCTGGCCCGGGGTCGCCCGCGTCGTCCGCGGCCAGACCCTCTCCCTCAAACACCGCGAGTACGTCGACGCCGCCCGCGTCGGCGGCTCGAGCTCCTGGCGGATCCTGACCCGCGACATCCTCCCCGGCGTCTCGGGCCCGGTCATCGCGTACACCACCCTGCTCATCCCCGGCATGATCAGCACCGAGGCCGCGCTCAGCTACCTCGGCGTGGGCGTCCGCCCGCCCACCCCCTCCTGGGGCCAGATGATCGCCGAGTCCGTCGCCTTCTACGAGACCGACCCCATGTACTTCGTCATCCCGAGCGTCTTCCTCTTCCTCGCCGTGCTCGCCTTCACCCTGCTCGGCGACGCCCTGCGCGACATCCTCGACCCGAGGGGCGGCCGCAGTTGATCCTCTACCTCGCCCGCCGGCTGCTCGCCCTGGCCGGTGTGCTCCTCGCCATCGCCGCCGTCACCTTCCTCATCTTCTACGTCCTGCCCTCCGACCCGGCCGCGGCCGCCTGCGGCAAGACCTGCAGCGCCGAGCGCCTCGCCGACGTACGGGCGTACCTCGGCCTCGACCAGCCCCTGTGGCGGCAGTTCACCGACTTCCTGACCGGCATCTTCACCGGCCGCACCCTGGGCACCGGCCAGTACGCCGTCCACTGCGGCTTCCCGTGCCTCGGCTACTCGTACGAGAACTCCCTGCCCGTCTGGGACCTGCTCATGGACCGGCTCCCGGTCTCCGCCTCCCTCGCCGTCGGCGCCGCCGCGCTCTGGCTCGTCCTGGGCCTGGGCGCCGGGGTCACCGCCGCCCTGCGCAAGGACACCGTCACCGACAAGGCCCTCATGGTCGGGGCCGTCGCCGCCGCCTCCCTGCCCGTCTACTTCACCTCGGTGATGCTGATCTACGGAGTCATCCGCGTCGCCGGCCTGCTGCCCTACCCCACCTACCAGGCCTTCACCGACGACCCGCTGTCCTGGGCCGCCAACCTCCTGCTGCCCTGGACCGCGCTCGCCCTGCTCTACGCCGCCATGTACGCCCGCCAGAGCCGGGGTTCGATGATCGAGGCGATGGCCGAGCCGTACATCCGCACCGCCCGCGCCAAGGGCATGCCCGAGCGCACCGTCGTCGTCAAACACGGGCTGCGTTCCGGAATGACCCCCATCCTCACCATCTTCGGCATGGACCTCGGCAGCCTGCTCGCCGGAGCCGTGATCACCGAGTCCATCTTCGGGCTCCCCGGCGTCGGCCGCCTGTTCTACGGGGCCCTGGTCAGCTCGGACCAGCCCGTGGTCCTCGGGGTCACCCTGCTCGCCGCCTTCTTCATCGTCGTCGCCAATCTCGTCGTCGACCTCCTCTATGCCGTCGTCGACCCGAGGGTGAGGTACTGATGGCCGCGCGACCCACCGCCCCGCTCCTCGAAGTACGCGATCTGGGCGTCACCTTCACCACCCCGCGCGGCACCGTACGCGCCGTGGACTCGCTCGGCTTCACCGTCGAGGCGGGCCGCACCCTCGGCATCGTCGGAGAGTCCGGCTCCGGCAAGTCCGTCACCTCGCTGGCCGTCATGGGCCTGCACCGGGGCGCGGCGCAGGTCACCGGCTCCGTGGCCCTGTCCGGGCGGGAGCTGACCGGTCTCTCCGAGCGGGAGCTGTCCAAGGTCCGCGGCCGCAGAGTCGCGATGATCTTCCAGGACCCGCTCTCCAGCCTCCACCCCTACTACACGGTCGGCGAGCAGATCGCCGAGCACTTCCGGGTGCACTTCAAGGCCGGCCGGGCCGCGGCGCGCAGGCGGGCCGTGGACATGCTCGGCGAGGTCGGCATACCGGAACCGGCCCGTCGCGCCGGGGAGTACCCGCACCAGTTCTCCGGCGGCATGCGCCAGCGCGCGATGATCGCCATGGCACTGGCCTGCGAGCCCGACCTGCTGATCGCCGACGAGCCCACCACCGCCCTGGACGTCACCGTGCAGGCACAGATCCTGGAGCTGATCGCCAGGCTCCAGCAGGAGCGCGGGCTCGGCGTGGTGATGATCACCCATGACCTGGGTGTGGTCGCCCGCGTCGCCCACGAGGTACTGGTCATGTACGGCGGCCGGGCCGCCGAACAGGCCCCGGTCGACGACCTGTTCGCCGAGCCCGCGCACCCCTACACCCGGGGCCTGCTCGATTCGCTGCCCCGCCTCGACACCGCGGACGACGAACCGCTGCCCTCCATTCCCGGCTCCCCGCCCTCCCTGCTCGTGCCGGCCCCGGGCTGCGCCTTCGCCCCGCGCTGTCCGCGCGCCGCGGCGCGCTGCGGCGACGAACGCCCGGCCCTGGGGCCTTACGGGAGCGCCGCCGCGGGCCGGACGGTGGCCTGCCACTTCGCCGGCGCCGACCGAACCGTCGAGGAGGCGGCCCGATGACCACGACCGACCCGCTCCTGTCCGTACGCGACCTCACCATGACCTTCCCCGGGAAGCGGTCCGTGACCGGGCGCCGGGGGGCGCCCGTGCGCGCCGTGGACGGGGTCTCCTTCGACCTGGCCGCCGGCCAGACCCTCGGCCTGGTCGGGGAGTCGGGCTGCGGGAAGTCCACCACCGGCCGGATGCTCGCCCGCCTCCTGGAGCCCACCTCGGGACGGGTCTCCTTCGAGGGCAAGGACATCAGCCGGCTCTCCCAGGGAGCCATGCGCCCCCTGCGCAAGAACATCCAGATGGTCTTCCAGGACCCGCACTCCTCCCTCAACCCCCGCCAGACGGTGGCACGCGTCATCTCCGATCCGCTCCTCGTCCAGGGCTGGAGCGCGGCCGACGCCCGTCGTCGCGCGGCCGAGCTGATGGAGCTGGTCGGCCTGATCCCCGAGCACATCGACCGCTACCCGCACGAGTTCTCCGGCGGCCAGGCCCAGCGCATCGGCATCGCCCGCTCCCTGGCCACCAGCCCCCGCCTGGTCATCGCCGACGAGCCGGTTTCCGCCCTCGACGTCTCCGTCCAGGCGCAGATCGTCAACCTGATGGAGCGGCTGCGCGCCGAACTGGGCCTCGCCTACGTGTTCATCGCGCACGACCTCTCCGTCGTCAAACGGGTCAGCGACCGCGTCGCGGTCATGTACCTCGGCCGGATCGTGGAAATCGGCGACAAGAAGTCCCTCTACGACAACCCCCAACACCCCTACACCCGCGCCCTGCTGTCGGCGGTCCCCCTCCCCGACCCGGCGGCGGAACGCCGCCGGGAGCGCATCGTCCTCCTCGGCGACCCCCCGAGCCCCGCCGCCCCACCCCCGGGCTGCTCCTTCCACCCCCGCTGCCCCAAGGCCCAGCCCCTGTGCCGCACCGACCGCCCGACACTCCGACCCGCCGCCTCCCGCGAGGTGGCCTGCCACTTCCCGGGTGACTGACGGGGATCCACGGGAAGGAAGGGCCCCGGAGACAACGGCGTCTCCGGGGCCCTTCACACGGGCTCGATGTTGCCGACCGCGGTCGAAATCTCCAGGCCGGACGGACCGCGGATGTAGGCGAGTTCCACCCGGTGCTCGATCCCGGTGGCGGACACGTTCTCGTTCACCACGGCCATCAGCTCCCCCTCGACACCGGACGCCACGTCGCGCACCCGACGGCGCAGCAGCCGATGCGGCACGTACGCGTACCGCTCAGTCATCGCAGGTCCCCTCCAGCCCGCCGATGAACCGCTCCCACCCGACGAGCGCACGGTCGAGAAGCTCGGCGCTGGGCTCGTGCCGGGCGACGACGCCCGCGGTGAGACGTTCCGGGGTATCGAGGCTGAGCACGCCGTGGGCGCAGTGAGGCACGGTGCAGCCGGTCACGGGATCACTTCCTACCGTCGTCAGCGGGTGGTGCGACCAGCCTGACGGCCCCGAAGAGCACGAACACTCACACATGTGTGAGTGCCGCGAGAACCGTGAGTGCTACAACCCCACCCAGCGGGCCATCCCACCCAGACTCTCCGGCGCCCGTCGCGACTTGTGCACCAAACCGCGCACCGTGGCCCTGGTGCCCGGCAGGTGTCGGGTCTGTTCCGGTGCCACCTGTCGCGCTTGCGCCAGGAACTTCAGCGATGTCTTCGCAGAGCCCGCCTCCATTTCCACCAGGGCGCGGTCGACCAGGTAGCGTGCGCGCCGCGACGTCAGGGTGGAGTCCGGCAACTTCAGCGCGCGGGCATGGCACAGGGCCTCGTCGAAGTGGTTCATGGCGATGGACGCGCCGAGTTCGTGCAGTGCGACGTTGGTCTGTCCGAAGCTGAGCCAGTGCACGTCGCCGGCCTCACCGCCGACCCGCTCGGCCAGCTCCCGAGCGGCGGCGAGGTGTTCCCGCACCGCGGCGGCGTCGCCGTTCTTCGCGGCCACGGTGGTCGCACCGAGGTGGAGTTGCCCGGCCACTGCGAGAGCCTCGCGACTCGTCTCCCCGGCGAGCAGGACCTGCCCCGACGCGATCAGCGGCAGGCTGGTGGCACAGCGCCAAAGGGTCGCCCTTTTGTACCGTTGAACCGCCTCGATGCACGGATCCGACGCCCTGGACGCGGCCCAGCCCATCCTGTCCAGGGCGACGCGGGACAGGTCCGGGTGGTCGAGTTTCAGCGCCACGTCGTGCGCGGTCCGGTACGCCGAGGCGAGAGCCTTCCACATCGCCGTCGACGGGGCCGTCCACACGGTCTGCGTCGACTCCACGATCAGGGCGGGCAGCGCCTTGGCGGCGGCGCGGAGGCGGGTGGACCGCACCTGCCGGCACAGGGCGTCCGCCTCGGCGATCAGCTCCTGCGCCGGGCGGACCGCGGCGAGGTCGGGGTCCGGCCCGAGGTCGTACCGGTCCAGTGCTTCCCGGATCGGACCGACCAGAGCGAGCAGCCGGTCAGGGAGCAGCGATGTCGGGGCCGGGTGTCCTGCCAATCGGGACGCGTCCACCCGCAGCGCGTGTGCCACGGCAGCTACGAAACCGGGAGTGGCGGGACGCGCGCCGCACTCGACCTGGTTCAGCAGGCTGAGGCTGTACGGGATCCGGTCGGCCAGCTCGCGCTGTGTCAGCCGTGCGAGGCGCCGTTGTTCGCGGATCCGGGAACCGGTGTGGTCGTCATCGGGTGGCGGCATCTCGTCTCCGTTCGGGACTCGTCACAAGGACCGTACGCGCGCACGGTGCGCCGGGCCTGCGGGTCGCCCCGACTCCACGCGTACGGGGGGCGATTGCATAGGGTCGTGCGCCATGACGACGAGGACTTTGTACCTGCTCTGCTCGGCTGCTCCGCCCGTCTTCGAGGTCGCCGGTGTCGTGGAGGAGGCGCAGCGTCGCGGCTGGGATGTGTGCCTGGGCCTGACGCCGACGGCCGCTGACTGGCTGGAGGACAGCCTGCCAGGGTTGGCTGCTCTGACCGGGCACCCTGTGCGCACCACGTACAGGCGGCCCGGCCAGCCGGACGTATGGCCGCCTGCGGACGCGGTGCTCGTGGCCCCGGCGACGACGAACACGGTGAACCGGTGGGCCCTCGGCATCACCGACACGTGGGTGGTCGGGTTCGTCGCGGAGGGTATCGGCAAGCAGATCCCCATGGCGGTGATGCCCTGCGTGAACGCGGCTTATGCCCGGCACCCGCAGCTTGCGCTGTCGCTGGAAACCCTCAGGACGTCAGGAGTCCGGGTGCTGTACGGGCAGGAGGGCTTCGAGCCGAACCCGCCGGGGGAGAAAAGGCCGTACCCGTGGACCGTGGCCCTGGACGCGGTCGACGGATTCGGCCGGTAGGCGGCCGGCCCCGGACGCACGAAAGCGCCCGCCTACCGCCCGCTGGAGATCTGCGACGTCAGCGCTCTCGCGCATTGAACTCCGAGATCAGGCCCGGAAGCTCCGCCAGGCTTTCGATCCGGAGCGTGGGCAGAGTCCGGGCCTCCTCGGAGTTCCATTGGATCGTGGCCCACGGGCCGCGGCGGATGAGCGCGGTGTGCATTCCGGCTTGCTTGCCGGGGCGGAGGTCGTTGTCGACGCGGTCACCCACGTAGAGGATCTCCTCCGGCGCGAACGGCACGACGGCGGCCACCCGGGCGAAGAACTCCGGGTCGGGCTTGCTGGCGCCCCAGTCGTCCGATGTGCCGATCAGGTCCACGTCGCCGGCGAAGAGGGCGCGAAGGATTCCACCCGCCCGCACGGTCTGGTTCCCGGCGATGCCGAGCCACAAGCCGTCGGCACGGAGCTTGGCGAGGGTCGGCCGGACGTCGGCGTACAGGTCGGACTCGTCGAAGTGCTCCGGCTGGCCTGCCGCCGCGCGTGCCTCCCTCTGCTCGTACAGGTCGAAGCCGGGCTGGAACTCCTGGAACACCTCGCGGTAATCGCGGCCTTGAGCGACGACGGCACCGAACACGGCGGCAAAGGTGTGACGCGGAACGCCGAGCCAGTCGGCCCACGTGCCGTACTCCCTGGTCTCGTCCACGAGGCATTCTCCGACGTCGAAGACCACAGCGCGAATCGTCATGGCGGCAGCCTAGCGCCGTGATCGCGAAGCGTTCACGGGCTGCGACGCAACCACGGGGCGGCAGGGCCCCGGAGGCAACGGCGTCTCCGGGGCCCTGTGCGGGGGAGCGGCGCGTCGGGGTCAGGCGAGTTCGCGCTTGAAGAATTCCAGTTCCAGGGCCATCACCTTCTCCCGCGTGCCGCCCGGTGTCATGTGGGTGACGCCGGGCAGGGCCAGGAGTTGGTGGGGGCGGCCCGCGTCCGTCAGGGCCTGGGAGAGGCGCAGGGTGTGGGAGGGGTGGACGTTGTCGTCGGCGAGGCCGGTGACCAGGAGGAGCGGGCGGGTCAGTTTCGGGGCGTCGGCGAGGAGCGAGTCCCGTTCGTAGACCTCCGGGTGGTCCTGGGGCAGGCCCAGGTACCGCTCGGTGTACGCCGTGTCGTAGTGCCGGAAGTCGGTCGGTGCCGCGCCGGCGGCCGCCGCGTGGAAGACGTCCGGGCGGCGCAGCACCGCCATGGCCGACAGGTAGCCGCCGTAGGACCAGCCGCGGATGCCGACCCGGCCGAGGTCGAGATCGCGGTGGCGGGCGCCGAGTGCCTGGAGCGCCGCGACCTGGTCCTCCAGTGTGACCTCGGAGAAGCCGCGGTACATGGCGTGCGTGAAGGCGGGGGAGACGTACGGGGTCCCGCGGTTGTCGACGGTCACGACCGCGAAGCCCTGGTCGGCCCACCACTGCCTGGCCTGCCAGCGGCGCGGCTCGGCGGACACGTCCTGGAAGCCGGGGCCGCCGTAGCTGTCCATCAGCACGGGCAGCCGCCGCCCGGGCACGTGGTCGCGGGGGAGGACCAGGGCGGTGGGGACGCCGTGCTCGGTGACCCGCTCCAGAACGGGCACCACCCGGTACGGCAGGGGCTGGGAGAGGTCGCCGGGGGTGAACTCCCGGCCGCCCGGGGTGCGTACGGTGCGGCGGATCCCGTCGGCGTCGGCGGAGGTCAGCAGCAGGGTCCCGGCCGAGGCGGACACGCTGTGCACGCCGGGCCCGTCGGCGAGCGCGGTCGCCTCCCCGGTGGCGAGGTCGAGGAGCAGTACCTGCTGCTCGGCGGGGTCGCGCAGTCCCGCCTCGATCAGCAGCCGGCCCTCGTGCACCCCGGCCACGCGGCGGACCTGGACCCCGTCGCCGGTGAGCGGCTCGCCGTCCACGGCGAGGGCGCGGGCGGCGCCGCCCGCGGTGTCGACGGCGGTCAGCATCCGCCCGTCGGGCAGGCGCGCCGGCGTGCCCGGGACGAGCGGGTCCACCCACTGGGGGTGCGTGGTGCGCGACAGCTCCCGCGTCCGGCCGGTGGCCGGGTCGGCGGACAGCAGCAGGACGTTCTGCTGGAGCCGGTCCCGGACCGTCAGCAGGATCTCGCCGGGGGACTCCCAGCCGGCGTCGGAGACGTACGGATAGGCCTCGGCGTCCCAGTCGATCCGGGTCCGCTGCCCCTCCGGGCGCAGCACCCAGAGCTGGACGTCGGCGTTGGGCCCGCCCGCCTGCGGGTACGCGAAGTCCTCGGCCGGGAGCTCCGGCTGCGCCGGGTCGGCGAAGTACCGCCGCGGAAGGGCGGATTCGGTGACGCGCGCGGCCAGCAGCGCCACCCCGTCCGGGGACCACCAGTGCCCGCGGGAGCGGTCCAGCTCCTCGGCGGCCGCGAACTCGGCGACGCCCCAGCGGGCCCCGTCGTCGGGGCTGACCCGGCCCCCCGGGGCGACGTACAGGGCGTCGGAGCTGACGTACGCGGTGCGGGTGCCGTCGGCGTTGGGGCGGGGGTCCATCGCGGGCCCGGCGGCCGGGACCGGGGCCGGCGGTGCGCTGGCGTCGGCGGTGACCTCGTACAGCCGACCGTAGAGCGCGAAGACCGCGCGCCGGCCGTCGCCGGAGAGCGCGTACGAGCCGATGCCGGCGGCGACGAGGCGTATGCGCTCGCGGAGCCGGCGCTCGGCGGCGGGGAGTTCGCCGGGCTCGGGGCACAGGTCGCGGGGATCGGCAAGGCGGGATTCGGTGCCGGTGGCCGTGTCGAGGACCCAGAGGCTGTCGAAGGGGTCGGTGGGGCCGGTGGACCGGAGGAACCAGAGCAGCCGTCCGTCGTCGCCGAAGGCGAAGGCACGCGGGGCGCCGTACGTGAACCGCGCGGTGGTCGCGGAGAGCCTGAGGAAGTCATCCATGAACGTAGTGTGACATGTGAAATATCACACCCACTAGGCCGTTCGAGTGGTGACCCCACAGGAGCGGGCTTAGCGTCGACAGGGTGGACCCGAACGCAACGCCGACCAGCACCGGGACCGACGGCAAGGTCCGCGGGAGCGGGAACGGGCTCGCCCTGTTCGTCATCGCCTCCTGCCAGCTCATGGTGGTCCTCGACATCACCATCGTGAACATCGCCCTGCCGCACATCCAGACCGCGCTCGACTTCTCGACCGAGAGCCTGTCCTGGGTGGTCAACGCCTACACCCTCACCTTCGGCGGTCTGCTGCTGCTCGGGGGGCGCACGGGCGACATCCTCGGCCGCAAGCGGGTCTTCATCTTCGGCATCCTGCTCTTCGGTCTGGCCTCCCTCCTCGGCGGACTCGCCCAGAGCGCCGGCCAGTTGATGGCCGCCCGGGCCCTGCAGGGCATCGGCGGCGCCATCGCCTCCCCGACCTCACTCGCCCTGATCACCACCACCTTCCGCGAAGGCCCGGCCCGCAACCGGGCGTTCGGCGTGTTCGCCGGGGTCTCGGCCGGCGGCGGCGCCATCGGGCTCCTCGCGGGCGGCATGCTGGTCACCTGGCTCGACTGGCGCTGGGTGCTGTTCGTCAACGTCCCGATCGCCCTGCTCATCGCGGTGCTCGCCGTGAAGGTCATCCGCGAGTCCGAACGCCATCCGGGACACTTCGACTTCGCGGGCGCACTGCTGTCCACGCTGGGCATGGTCGCGCTCGTCTACGGGTTCATCCGCGCGGCCCAGGAGGGCTGGCGCGACCCCTGGACGCTCGCCTCCTTCGGGGCCGCCGTCGTCCTGCTGACCCTCTTCGTCCTCAACGAGCGGCGCTCGCCCCAGCCGATCACCCCGCTGCACATGTTCGCCGACCGCAACCGGGCCGGGACGTACGGGATCATGCTGATGCTCGCCTGCGCGATCTTCGGCATGTTCTTCTTCCTGACGCTCTTCGTGCAGATCGTGCTGGGCTTCAGCCCGCTGCGCGCGGGCCTCGCCTTCCTGCCGGTGAGCGCGGTGGTCGCGGTGGGCGCCGGAACCGCCTCGCAACTGCTGCCGAGGTTCGGCCCCAAGCCGTTCATGGTCGCGGGCGCGCTGTGCGCGGCGGTCGGGCTCGCCTGGCTGACGCAGACCGACGTCCACTCGACGTACCCGGGCAGCGTTCTCGGCCCGCTCCTCATCTTCGGCCTGGGGATGGGCCTGCAGTTCGTCTCCCTGACGCTGATGGCCCTGTCCAACGTCCCCGACCGGGAGTCCGGCGCGGCCTCCGGGCTGCTCAACACGATGCAGCAGGTCGGCGGTTCGCTCGGCCTGTCGATCCTGGTGACCGTCTTCGGCACGGCGAGCCGCAACGAGGCCAGGGACCAGGTGCCGGGCTTCCTGCGCACGGCCGGCCCCGAGCAGAAGGCGTACTTCGAGCGCACCGGACAGTTCCCGAAACCGTGGAGCGACCAGGTGCTCACCTCCGGCATCACCGCGGCCTTCATCGTGGCGGCCGTCTTCACCCTGGTCGGGGCGATGATCGCGCTGTTCGCCATCCAGGTGCGGCCGTCCGATCTCGAACGCCTGCAGGGAAACCACACACCGAGCAAGGTCTAGCCCATGGCCACGGAACTGGTGGAACCCACCCAGCCCACCCCGCCCACCCCACCTGCGGAACCCCTCGTTTCGCCGGTCGGCTCGCACAACGAGTGGGACCCCCTCGAGGAGGTCGTCGTCGGACGGCTGGAGGGCGCGACGATCCCCTCCAAACACCCGGTCGTCGCCTGCAACATCCCCCCGTGGGGGGCGCGGCTGCAGGGGCTCGCCGCCGGCGTGAGGTATCCGGGCCTGCTGCTCGAGCCGGCGCAGCGCGAACTCGACGGCTTCGTCGAGCTGCTGCAGGGCCTCGGCGTCACGGTCAGGCGTCCGGACGAGGTCGACCACCGGCAGCGCTTCGCCACCCCCGACTGGTCCTCGCGCGGTTTCTCCAGCACCTGCCCGCGGGACAGCATGCTCGTGATCGGCGACGAGATCATCGAAACCCCGATGGCCTGGCCGTGCCGGTACTTCGAGACCCGTGCCTACCGCACGATCCTCAAGGACTACTTCCGGCGCGGCGCGCGCTGGACGGCGGCGCCCAAACCACAGCTCACGGACGAGCTGTTCGAGCCGGAGTTCCGTACCCCCGCACCCGGCGAGCCCATGCGCTACATCCTCACCGAATTCGAGCCGGTCTTCGACGCGGCGGATTTCGTGCGCGCCGGCCGCGACCTGTTCGTGACGCGGAGCAACGTCACCAACGGCATGGGCATCGACTGGCTGCGCCGCCACCTCGGACCCGGCTACCGCATCCACGAGATCGAGAGCCGCTGCCGCACGCCGATGCACATCGACACGACGTTCGTCCCGCTCGCACCCGGCAAGGTGCTGGTCAACCCCGAATACATCGACGTCGACCGCCTGCCGGAGGTCCTGAGCTCGTGGGACGTCCTGATCGCCCCCGAGCCCGACCCGATCGGCGAGCACCTGCTCAAGATCACGTCGATGTGCGGCAAGTGGCTCAGCATGAACGTCCTCATGATCGACGAGCGGCGGGTGATCGCGGAGCGGCACCACACCGGCATGCTGCGGGCGCTGGAGAAGTGGGGGTTCGAACCGATCCCGTGCGACCTGCTGCACTACGCGCCGTTCGCGGGCTCGTTCCACTGCGCCACGCTCGACGTCCGGCGGCGCGGCACGCTCGAGTCGTACACCGACTGAAGCCCGGCAGGCCGCCGCCCGGGCGCGCGGCGGCGCCCCCTAGGGGGTGTCTGACGGAGGTCCGTGGTGAAGGAGCGGTGTCCGGTGCGTGCTCTCGGCGTGCCGGCCGGATGCCCCCGTACTGGACGTACT
>NZ_JBEZLA010000076.1:0-29717 GCF_040651925.1 Streptomyces sp. NPDC048349
GTGTCCGGTGCGTGCTCTCGGCGTGCCGGCCGGATGCCCCCGTACTGGACGTACTTGGGCTTTCGGCCGGTGCGGCGAGAGTGCGTGCCGGGCACTGCGACGCCGCGGACCTCCGTCAGACACCCCCTAGGCGGACAGGACGCCCACGAGTTCCGCCAGGGCCGCCCCCAGCGCGCCAACGCCGGCGTCGGCGGGGCCGCCCGGCTCGGACATGTACACGTCCCGGCGGATCTCGACCATCAGCGCACTGACCCGCTGGTCCCGGCCGTAGTACTCCAACGGGACGTACGTGCCGGCGAAGGGGCTGTCGAGGCCGGTTCCGCCGAAGCCCGCGAAGGCCTTCTCGGCGGCGGTGAGGAGGCGGGACGGTGTGTGGAAGGAGTCCGTGCCCAGGCAGATCGGCGGCCGGCCGCCGTCGCCGTGCAGTTCGTACGGGAGGGGCTCGGTCGGGTACGAGTGCACGTCGACGATCACGGCCCGTCCGACGGCCGCCAACCGGTCCGCCACGGCCCGCGCCATCGCCTCGGCGTACGGGTGGAAGTAGCGGTCGATCAGCGGTCGGCCGTCGAAGCCGTCAGGACGCAGGCGCTCCCGGTGGGTGGTGTGCGTATACACCGCTCCCATGCCCACGGCCAGCATCTCCTCGCGCTCGTCGGGGAAGCGCTCCGGGTCGACGACGAGGCGGGACAGCCCGTTGACGAACTGCCACGGTCTGACGGAACTCGCCGCCGCTGCCGCTGCGGCGATGTCCGACGTGTGGGAGTCGGTGATGTGGTCCAGCTCCTGCTCGAGCGCCCGGTCGTCCAGGACGATGCCGCTGCGGACGGACTCGGGCAGGGCGCGCGAGGAGTGCGGCACGTGCAGGATGACCGGCGATGCGTCGGCGCCGGGAAGGAGGTGGAAGGAGTCGGTCGAACGGTTCACGTGTGGTTCCTGTCGGCGTCGTCGAAGCGCAGGACGGTGTCGACGTCCCGGCGCAGGGCGCGGGCGCTGGGCGGTGGGTGGTGGGGCGCAGGAGAGGCGGAACAGCAGCAGTTCGGTCTCGTCCCGCCCACCGCCGGCGGCAGCCACAGCGCTCGTACGCCGAAGTCGGTGCCGAACGGTTTCCGGTGCATGTGGGCGGCCCCCCGTCCGCCGCGCGACGGGCAGCGCGGTGCAGGCCGACTGTACCGGCACGCGGTGGTGAGGAGGGGGACGTCCCGTCAGGATCCGGGCAGGTAGTGGCCGATGAGCGCGTCGAGGCCGGCGGCCAACTGCTCTTCTCCGCCCCGGACGGCCAGGGCCGGGCCCAGCGACCGCAGGAGCGGGAAGTCCTTGGCCGGGAGACGGTGCAGGCCGAGCCGGAAGGCCGGATCGGGTTCGTCGGGGTTGTCCACGACCTCGCGCAGCTCGATGACGATGTAGCCCAGCACCCAGGAGATGAACGCCCGGTACATCCTGAGCGTGGTCTCCTCGTCCAGCCCTGCCGTACCCAGGAGGGCGAGCACGCGTTCATGGGCGCGCAGCACTGCCGGGGGCCTGCGCGCCATGGGGACGGTGAAGGGCCGGACGGCCACCAGCGGTATGACGTGGGGGTGGGCGAGGGCAACCCGGTACATCGCGCGGGCGATGCCCAGCAGTGCCTCGCGCCAAGGGAGCGCGGTCTCGTGCCGCGGGAGGGAGGCGGCGGGCGCGGCACTGTCCAGTGCCTGCTCGAGCTCGATGAACAGGTTTTCGACGAGCCCGTCCAGCAGGTCGTCCTTGCTGGGCGTGTACCGGTAGAGGGCCATGCTCTCCACGCCGAGTTCCCCGGCTACGCGGCGCATGCTCAGGCCGTCGAGCCCCTCCTCGTCCACCACGCGGAGCGCTGCTTGGAGGACGCGCTGGCGGCTGAGCCGAGTGTGGGCAGTCATGGCCGCACCTCCGCTTTTTCCGGCTCCGACGCGCCTTGACGACCGGCATCGCACAGAGGGAGCCTGTATACGTACAGCATAAACGGATGGCGTCCGTATACGCCCTAAGCACGGCTTTTGCGCACCGTGCTCTGTGATCGTCCAAGCAAGTGAGTGGTCGCCATGCGACGCACGAGTACGTCCTTCACCTCCCGCCGTTCCTGTTGCACCCGTCCCTGCTCGGCCCCGCTGTCCCCCGACGCGCTGGCCCAGCTCTACGCCGAGTACCTGGACCTGATCGAAACGGGTCGGCTGCCGAGTCACACCACCTTCGAGGACTTCTACTACACCTGGCGCTCCACCCGGCGCGCCGAGCGGCTCGTCGGCCTCGACGACGGCGCCGTGCGGGTCGGACCGACGGTGGAACCGCAATTGATCACGAGGCCCGACAAGCAGCTCAAGGGGGTCGTCAACACCCTCGTCCTGCTCGTCGACTTCCCCGACAAGCCGCACGAGGCGAACCACCGACCCGGCCACTACGAGCAGCTGTTGTTCAGTACGAACTCCCTGCCGACCGGCAGCATGCGCGAGTTCTACCGGAAGATCAGCGGCTTCGACACGTTCGGCGACACCGGCATCGACATCCAGGGCGAGGTCCACGGCTGGTTCCGGCTGCCCCAACCGCTCTCCTTCTACGCCGACGGCAACGCGGGGCAGGGCGACTTCCCCCGCAACTCGCAGGGCATGGCCCGGGACGCGGTGCAGCTGGCCAAGGCCGAAGGCGTCGACTTCAGACCCCATGACGTGCTGGACGAGGGCACGGTCACTGCGCTGTTCGTCGTACACGCGGGGTCGGGAACCGAGAGGACCCGGAGCCGCGACGACATCTGGAGCCTCAAGTGGGGCATTCCAGGGGGCATCACCGTCGGCCCGGGCCTGACCGTCGAGACGTTCCTCACGGTGCCCGAGGACTGTGCGATGGGCTTGTGCGCCCACGAGTGGGGCCACCTGGCGGCGCGGTGGGCCGACTTCTACGACACGGGCCGGCTGCAGGCGACGAAGTCCAACGGCCTGGGCAACTACTGCCTCATGGCGGCGGGCAACTGGGGCAACTCCGGTCTCACGCCGGTGTTCCCCAACGGCATGCTGCGCATGTTCCACGGCTGGGCCTCCCCGCGGCGCATCACGAGGACCACCAAGGACGTGGTGCTGCGGCCGGCGGCGGAGGGCGGTGAGCTGCTCTTCATCCAGAACGAGGACACGATGGCGGAGGACCAGTACGTCCTCGCCGAGTACCGGCGCCGCCGAGGGCAGGACGCCTTCCTGCCGGATGCCGGCATCTCGGTCTACACGGTCGACGAAGCGATCGCGAACGTGAACAACGAGGACCTTCTTGCGATCGAGCTGTTGCAGGCCGACGGCAGACGCGATCTGGGCGCGATCTTCGGGCGGGGCAACCGGGGCGACTCGACCGACCTGTTCCCCTCGCTGGGCAACAGGGTCATCGGCAAATCGACGATCCCGGCACTCAACCTGCCGGACGGACGGTGGTCCGGCGTCACCATCGAGGTCGAGGGCGACCCGGAGGACGACGAGATGGCCGTCGACATCCTGATGGACTGACGTCGGACGAGCGCCCGGGCTCCGGCAACGCCCTGCCCGGGATGGGGCCCCGGCGTCCGGGGCGCCCGGGACCGCCCGGACCGCCCGGGCAGCTCACCGGCCCGCGGGATCTCCCGGACCCCCGTGGCCGGCCCGCCGCGGGGCGTCCTCGAGGCGGCCGGTCACGACCAGGTTGCCGTCGGGGGTGCGCCGCGCGAGCGCGCCGGTGCGGAGGTAGCCGTCGGGGGTGAAGGAGCGTGCGTTGAGGTCGGGCGCCCGGTAGTAGCCTCGCGGCGTGTACGGACCGCGGGCGAGGAGTTCGCCGGGCTGCCCGTCGGGCGCGTCCTTGCCGTCGCGGCCGACGATGCGGATCTGGTCGTCGGGCGAGAGCGGGCGGCCCTGCGTGGCGAGTACGGTCTCGTCCGGATCGTCGGGCCGGGTGAGGGTGACCACCCCCCGGTCCGTGCCGAAGACCTGCTGCAGGCGACAGCCCAGGGCGGGGCCCATCCGTTCGGCGGTCGCCCGGGGCAAGGGCGCGCCGCCGACCTGCACGAGACGCAGACTGCTCACGTCGGCCCGGACCGTGGCACGTGCGTCGAGCCAGAGCCGGGCGACGGCGGGCACCAACGACGTGAGGGTGACCCGCTCCCGTTCGATGAGCGGGAGGCAGGCGGCGGGGTCGGAGGTCTCGGCCAGGACCACGGTGCCGCCGACGGAGAGGGTACCGACGATGCCGGGGCAGCCGAGGGCGAAGTTCGACTCGGCGGGCAGCGCGGCGAGATACACGTCGTTCGCGGTGAGCGACACCAGCTCGGCGGCAGCCCGCGCCTGGTAGACGTAGTCGTTGTGGGTGCGCGGCACGAGCTCGGGCGCCGTGGCCGTACCGTCCGAGAGCAGGAAGAGCGCCACCTGCGCGGCGCTCTGCGCGAGCGCCGGCTCGGGCGGCGCGTCGAGGGCGCCCAGCGGGCTGTACTGGCAGCCGGCCGGATCGGTCGTGAGGCCGCCGTACGGGGAGGAGGTGCCCGGCTCCTCGAGGGTGAAGACCCGCCGCAGGAAGGGACCTCGGGCCGCGATGTCCGCGGCCATCGCCGTGTGGTCGAAGCCCTGGTGCGTCGAGGGACCGACGTAGCCGACGGCCTGGGTGACGCGCACGAGGTGGGACACCTCGGCCGTGCGGTGCGTGACCGGGCAGAGCACGGGGACCGCGCCGGCCCGCATCAGCGCGAACACGGTGCTGACGAACTCGGGAACGTTCGGCAGCTGGACGACGACCCGTTGGCCGGGCCTGAGGCCGCGCAGCCGGATGGCGGCCGCCATGCGGTCCACCCGCCGGTTCAGTGCGGCGTAGGTGATGCGGGTGTCGCCGTGCACGAGCGCGGTCCGCGGCCCGTACTGCAGGGCCCAGCCGCGCAGCAGGTTGTCCAGCGTGTTGCCACGCCAGTGGCCGACCGCCCAGTAGTGGTCGACGAACTCCTCGGGCCAGGGTGTGCAGCCGTCGAGCATGGATGTCATCTGCGTCCCCCTGATACCGGACAACCCACCTTCTTGATCTTGACAATCCAAGGGGCCGCCCCCTCCGGACACAAGGTGCTTTCCCCACCAGGGACGCCGAATTCCCTCGGCGGAAGGTCCAAGGAGCGCCGCTGACCAGGCGGAACGGCCGGCCGTTGGCCCGGCTGCGGCGCCGCGCCCGGCGGTGGCCGGCCCGGCCGACGGGCCCCCGACCGGCGGCATGCGGCTTTCCGTACCGCAGTCGGCCGCCTACGGGGTCTGCGTCGGCGTGAGCTTCGTGAGGATCAGCAGGGCGTCGACGAGGTCCTCGGCCGGGGCGCCGGTGGCCAGGCGGCGCAGTTGCTGCCCGAAGACCAGGGCGACGGCCGCGCCGGCCAGGCGTTCGGGGTCCGGCACGCCGAGGTGGGTCAGGATCCGGGCTGCCAGCAGGTCGTAGGCGGCGAAGCACTCCGCCGCGGCGGCCCGCAGCCGTTCGTCGCGGCCGGCCTGCACGTACAGCTCGAAGGGTGCGATGTGGCGGCTGTCGAAGGCGTTGCCGCCCGCGACCTGGGCCACCACCTCGGCCGCCTGTCCGATGTCGAAGCGCTCGTCGGTGCACGCGTCGGCGAGCTCCGTGAAGTGCCGGGTCTCCTCGGCCACGAAGAGCAGCAGGCTCTCGCGCAGCAGCTCGTGCTGGGCGGCGAAGTGGTAGGTGACGGAGCCGAGGGAGACGCCGGCCTCCTTGGCGATGCGCCGGTTGGTGACGGCGGCGATGCCGTCCTGCCCGATGATCCGCAGTACGGCGTCGATGATGCTCTGGCGGGTGTCGGAAGGAGCGGGCACGTCGACATTCTGCCCCATCGATCGACGCCACCGCCCGGGCGGGGCCGACGAGTTGGGGAAGCTGCGGTGTGGACAAGGAACGGAGCGATCCCTACTGTTCGTTCGAACGAACAAGAGAAGGCCGCCGCCGCACGGGAGTCGTCGTGGACATATCGGGATCGAACGTTCTGCTCACCGGGGCCACCGGAGGCATCGGCTCCGCCCTGGCCGCGCGCCTGACCGCGCAGGGAGCCCTCCTCACCGTCACCGGACGACGGGAGGAAGCCCTCAAAGCCACCGCGGACGCCTGTGGCGCGCGCACCGTGGTCGCCGACCTGGCCCACCGGTCCGACGTCGTCCGGCTCGCCGAGACCTGCGCCGAGGCGGACGTCCTCGTCGCGAACGCCGCCCTGCCCGCCAGCGGCGACCTCCTGGACTACACCGAGGAGCAGCTCGACCGCGCCCTGGACGTCAACCTGCGGGCGCCCGTCCTGCTGTCCCGGCTGCTCGCGGCGCACATGGTGGGGCGCGGCCGCGGCCACATCGTGCTGGTCGGCTCCATCTCCGGCAAGGCGGCGACCAAGTCGACCTCCCTGTACAACGCGACCAAGTTCGGGCTGCGCGGATTCGCCCTCGCCCTGCGCCAGGAGCTGCGCGGCACGGGCGTGGGGGTGTCCCTGGTCCAGCCGGGCTTCGTCCGCGACGCCGGGATGTTCGCGGCCACCGGCGCCACCCCGCCGAACGGCATCAGGACCGTCACGCCCGGCCAGGTCGCCGACGGCGTCGTACGGGCCGTGCACCGCGACCGGTGCGAGGTCAACGTGGCGCCGCTGGAGCTGCGGGTGCTGAGCGCCATCGCCGGGCAGTTCCCCGGATTCGCCGAGCGGGTCCAGGCCCGGTCGAACGTCGACCACTCCGTACGCCAGATCGTCGACGCCCAGCGCTCGCGCCGCTAGGCCGGTCTGCGGAGGTCCCGCGCCGCCGGGCGGGACCCCCGCAGACCCGTCTCCCCCACCCTCGCCCCTCCGCCCCCTCACGTGCACCGGCACGCCCTCGCACCCTCCCGCCCCCCTCCCCGCAGCGCCCGGCACGCCCTCGCACCCTCCCGCCCTCCTCTCCTCGCAGCGCCCCGCACCTCCTCGCACCTGCACGCCTTCCCTGCCACCCCACGTGAACGGAGAGCACTGCCGTGCCGAGTGAACACCTCCCGAACGCTGCCGTGCCGGACCTCGCACCGGGCGTCGAGCGCAGGTCGCTGCTCCGATGGGGGGCGCTGCTGGCCGCGGGCGGAGCCGCCGCGCTGGTTCCCGCACCGATCGCGCACGCCGCGACGAGGGGCCGGGGGACGGATACGGTGACCACCACCTACAAGGGCCGCGCCCCGTACGGCGACGACCAGTGGGCGTACGTCGCCTTCGACGTCCCCGCCGGAGTGCAACGGATCTCCGTCGCCACCACCCACGAGGCCGCCGCCGGCATCCTGGACCTCGGCATCTTCGGCCCGTCCGGCTTCCGCGGCTGGTCGGGCGGCGAACGGGCCGGGTTCACCCTCTCCGGGGCGGACGCCACGCCCGGCTACGTGCCCGGGCCCGTCGAGCCCGGCAGCTGGTCCGTCATCCTGGGACCGATGGTCGGCGCGACCGGCGGCATGGCCTGGCAGGTGGACGTCACCCTGCACTTTGGAGCCCCGCTGCCCCGCACCCCGTACGACATCCTGCCGACCGCGCTGGCGGGCCGGGGACCCGGCTGGTACCGGGGTGATCTGCACCTGCACAGCGTGCACTCCGACGGGAAGCGCACGGTGGACGAGATCGTCGCCGCCGCCCGCCAGGAAGGGCTGCACTTCATCGCCACGTCCGACCACAACACCAGCTCCACCGGGGTGACCTGGCACGGCAACGTCCCGACCGACCTGCTGGTCATCAACGCCGAGGAGGTCACCACCCGCCACGGCCACTGGCTGGCCGTGGGCCTTCCGCAGGGCGAGTGGGTGGACTGGCGCTACGGCCCCGCCGACCAGGGGGTGTTCGACGGCCACGTCCGGCGCGTGCACAGTCTGGGCGGGATCACGATCGCCGCCCATCCGCTCACTCCGGCGGCGGGTTCCCTCTGGGAGTTCGGCCTCGACCGGGTGGACGCGCTGGAGGTGTGGAACGGACCGTGGACCCTGGACGACGCGGCCAACATCGCCGCCTGGCACGTCATGCTCTGCCTCGGAAAGCGGGTCGCCGCCGTCGGCAACAGCGACGCCCACAGCCCGGCGGACGCCGTCGGCCGGCCGCACAACGTGGTGCGTGCCGGCAGCCTGTCGACGACCGCCGTACTGGACGCCTTGCGCCTGGGCCGGTCGTATGCCGTCGAATCCGCGGCCGTGAGCGTGGACTTCACCGCCCGCGCCGGCGGGGCGGTGGCCGGACCCGGCGAGGAGCTGCCCCTGTCGTTCTTCGACGCCGTCGACGTGACCCTGGACGTGACGGGCGCCCCGGACAGCATCGCCACGCTGCACACCGAGTGGGGCATCATGGCCGCCACCTGCATCAACGGCAGCGGCCGGGGGCAGCTGCGCTGGCGGGGCTGGGGCAAGGCCTCCCTGTTCGCCCGGGCCGAGGTGCGCCGGCCGAAGCCCGCTTCCACCACGCTGGACCAACTGGTGGCCCTCACCAACCCGGTGTGGTTCTCCTCCGCGCAACTGCCCCCGTACGACGTGGAACGACGCGCGCTCTTCCACACCGAGCGCCGCCCCGACGGGTCGTGGAGCAGCATGCGTCCGCTGCCGGGTGCCACCGCGGGCGCCGCCTCGTTCTCGGGGGTCCAGTGCTCCGCGGCCGGCATGGCGGACGGCTCGGTCGTGATCCTGGGCATCGCGCCCGACAACGGTCTGTGGCTGACCGTCGTACGGGGTTCTGCCACGCTCCAGCCCTGGCGGCGCCTCGCGGGTCCGGACGGCTCGACCGGGTTCACCGTGCGGGAGGCGGACATCGCCGCCTTCCCCGACGGCACCTGCCAGATCGTGGTGACCGGCATGGACGGCGCCGCCTTCCACCAGCAGCGCCGCGTCGACGGCGGGCTGCCCGGGTTCCGGGCCCTGCCCGGCTTCCCCGCGCAGAGCCGCTGGGGTGCGACGAAGGTGTCGGTCACGGCGATGCCCGACGGGAGCGCGCAGCTGCTCAGTTACGGCACGGACGGTGCCATGTACCACTGCGTGCGCGGGCGGGACGGTGTGTGGACGGCCTGGGGACGCATGGCCGGCTACAACGGCGCCCCGACGTTCTCGGGCCCGGCCCTGTCGATCACCGGCATGCCCGACGGCTCCTCCCAGGTCCTCGCGATCGGGCTCGACGGGATCGTGTACCACCAGCTGCGGCGGCCCGACGGCTCCTGGACCGGGTTCCGGCCCCCGCCGGCTCCACCATGGGGGCCAGCGCCATCGGCATCGCGGGCACGCCCGACGGCTCCGCCCAGGTCGTGGCGGTCGGGCTCGACGGACGGATCTGGCACAACGTCCGCAAGCCCGACGGGTCGTGGACGCCGTTCGTGCAGATACCCGGACCGAACGGGAGGGACCCCTTCCCCGCGGGCCAGGTCCGCATCACGGCCCTGCGCGACGGCACCGCGCACGTCACGGCCATCAGCGCCGGCTAGGGACAGCCTGGCCGCAGTCGCTTCGTGGTCGAACCCGGCGTCGGATGGGCTTAGGATTCCGGGCGGGCGGGGCCGTAGCGCAGAGGTCGACGCGCGCGGTCTCCAAAACCGCGAGGACGCCGGTTCGACTCCGGCCGGTTCCGTCCGCATCCGTCGGTATCCGTCGGCATCCGTCCCGTCCGTGTCCCGGCTGCCCGGGTGAACGGCGGACGGCTCTTCCCCTGCGTGATCGCGACGGCTACGCCTCGACGGCGCCGCTGTCCGCGGCCGGGTGGAGCGAGTCGACGTCTTCCATGAAGCTCAGCATCCGGGCGTTGACCAGGACGGGATGGTCGATCTGCGGTCCGTGTCCGGTCGCGGCGACGATCTCGGCGCGGGCTCCGGGGATGATCCGCGGTACGCGCTCCACCTGCCGCCGGGGGTGCACGAGCAGGCTGCGCTTGCCCATGATCAGGTAGAACGGCGTCCGGATGGTGCCCAGTTCCGCGTCCGACAGGGGCAGTGGGGCGGGGCGGCGGATCCGGAAGGCGCGCACGCCGGCCTGGATCCACGCGCGCAGCTCGGGAACGACGATCACCGGTTGTTCCAGCCAGGCCGCGAGCCGCGGGCGGAGCGCCTTGGGGGCGTAGGTGGCGAAGAGGCTGGCGAAGATCCAGACGAAGAAGCGCAGGCCCACCTTCTCCAGGCCGCCCGGGTCGAGTGCGGTGACCGAGGCGAGCCGTGCGGGTCGCCGGTGGGCCTGGTTGATGACCAGCCAGCCGCCGTAGGAGGAGCCCACGAGGTGCACGCGGTCGAGGCCCAGGGCGTCGAGGGCCTCGTCCATCCACTGGGCCGCGCGCTCGGGCTGCCACATGGGCTCGCGGTGGACGCTGCGGCCCGGGTCTCCGGGGGTGTCGAGCGCGTAGACGGGCCGGTCGGCGCTGAGCGCGGGGGTGTTGGGGTACCACTGGGCGGAGCAGCCGCCGGAGCCGTGGATCAGGACGACGGGCGTACGGGACGCGGCCGCCGGGTCCGTGGGGCCGTAGCGGTAGACGTGCGTGGTGCCGAAGCTGGTCTCGACGTCCGTCTCGGAGCGGGCGGGCGCGCCCTTCGCGTAGAGCGCGTCGCAGGCGGCGAAGTACCGGTCTCGCAAGGTGTCGTTGACGTAGCGGCCTATGTCGCGGCCTGCGCGGTGTCGGGTGGCGTTCTCGGGCACGGGTGCACCTCCGGGCGGATTCGATCTTCGTGGTACGACCGTACCATAATGATGGTACGGCGGTACCATGAGCCGGCCGGTGCAGCGGACCGGCCCGCGAACTCACCACCGACGGACGGAGACCCGGCGCATGCCCAAGCGCGTGGACCACGAGGAACGGCGCAGCCAGATCGCCGAGGCGCTCATCCGGGTGGCCGGGCGACGCGGGCTGCACGCGGTCGGCATGCGGGACGTGGCGGCCGAGGCCGGAGTGTCGCTACGGCTCGTGCAGTACTACTTCCAGACCAAGGAGAACCTGCTCTTCCACGGGCTCCAACACCTGACCGACCGCTTCACGGCCCGTGTGGGCGCCCGTCTGGCCGCCGCCGGCCCCGATCCCGGCCCGCGCGCCACGGTCGAGGCGCTGCTGCTCGCCTCCCTGCCGACCGACGAGGAGAGCCGCACCTTCCACCTCCTCTACAGTTCCTACGCCATGCTGTCCGTGACCGACGAGGCGCTGGCGGCGCAGCCCTTCATCGACCGTCCCGACGCCGCCGAGAGCGCGCTGACCGGCCTGATCCGCCAGGCGCAGGAAACGGGCCTGGCCGATCGCGAGGCCGATGCGCGCACGGAGGCCGTCAGCCTGCTCGCCATGGCGGCGACCCTGGGCACCAGCATCCTCGTGGGCCAGCGGAAGCCCGAGTCGGCCGTCGCCGTACTGCACTACCACCTGGACCGGATCTTCAGCCCGGGTGCGATGCGGTCCGCCGGATGAAACCCACCCCGCGGACCCATCTGGGAGAGACGATGGCCGGCGAGCACGTGACGGTCCGCCTGCCAGCCGGGGCGGCGGCTGCGCTGTCACGCATGATCCACGCGACGCGTGGCCAGCCAGCGGACCATCGCCGGGTCGCGGTGGTCGAAGAACAGCGACCTTCCGGTGTCCAGCGTGGCGATGGCCGCCATCTGCTCCCCGGTGAGCTCGAAGTCGAAGACGTCGATGTTCTCCGCCATGCGCTCGGCACGGACGGACTTGGGGATCGCGACGACGCCGCGCTGGGTCAGCCAGCGCAGCACGACCTGCGCGACGGACTTGCCGTACGCGGCGCCGATCTCGCTCAGCAGCGGCTGCGTGAACAGGTCGTTCCTGCCCTCGGCGAAGCCGCCCCAGGACTGGATCTGCACCCCGTGCTCACGCATGAGCTCCTGGTCGTCCGCGCGCTGGAAGAACGGGTGGGTCTCGATCTGGTTGACCGCGGGCGTGACCTCGTTGTTGACGATGAGGTCGACGAGGCGGTCGGGGTAGAAGTTCGCGACGCCGATCGCCTTGGCGCGGCCGTCCCGGTGCAGCTCCTCCATGGCGCGCCACTGCCCGTACACGTCGCCGAAGGGCTGATGGATCAGGTACAGGTCGAGGTGGTCGAGACCGAGCCTGCTCAGCGACGCCTCGAAGGCGCGCCGGGTGTTGTCCTGGGCGGGAGCGTCCTGGATCCAGAGCTTGGTGGTGACGAACAGCTCCTCGCGCGCGATGCCGCTGCTCTTGATCGCCCGGCCCACCGCCTCCTCGTTTCCGTAAGCGGCGGCGGTGTCGAGCAGCCGGTAGCCGGCGGCGAGGGCCTCGGTGACGGCCCGCTCGGTCTGCTCCGGCGGGATCTGGTACACGCCGAAACCGAGGACGGGCATCTGGACGCCGGTGTTGAGCGTGACGTGCTGCATCGTTCTCCCGTCGCTCCGTCGGTCCGTCGGTCCGTCCCCCAGTCCACACCGGGAACCGCCCGCCTACACCCAGGGTGACCCGACCAGGTGAGCCCCGGTGGGCCACCTCGTTCGCCGTGGTCCGACCTGCCGGCCGTTCACGAGCAGTCGAAGCGGTCCTCGTACGGGCGGTTGCGGCGTGCGACGCGGGCGGCGAGGCGCTGTGTGTGACCCGACTCATGGCGGTGATCCTTTGGGGCGGGATCGGACCGCTGCGTAACGTGCAGGGAACGTGCAACTTCACAGCCGCGGTGAGCGTGAACTCCCGCCCACCCGAGAGGACATGAGACGTGAGCACTCCTTCAGCCGCACCGCGCCCCGCCGAGGCGCAGGAGAAGCCGGGATGGTCCCTGACCGCATTTCTCTTCGGGACCGTGTGCGCCGTTCTCCGTCTCGGCGGCGACTGGTCCTGGTGGGCCCTGTTGTGGGCGCCGATACTCGTCCTCGCCGTCGGCTCCGCGGCGTACGAGTGGGTGCTGCTGGCCCGGCACCGGTGGCGCATGGGCCTCCTGGAATGGGGCTTCCTCGTCCTCTCCCACCTGGGCTTTGCCGCCTGCCTCGGCGGCCTCTGGCTCGCCGGACGCTGAACTCCCGCCGCAGCAACCCATGTACGGGTGGCCGGTGCTCGGCCGAGATCTGCGGGGTGGGAGACTGGTCGGCCGTGCAGAGAACGGAGAGGAAGGACACCATCGTGCGACGGCGACCGAGGCGCGCAGCCCTGGCGTCCCTGGTCATGGCGGCGCTGATGACGGCGACGGCGACGGCCTGCGCCCATCCGCTGCAGGACCTCGGCCCCCTGCCCCCGCGTTTCTCGGGTCCGCCGCTGCCCGCGGACACCGTGGTGTCGGAGATGACCTCGGTGCTGGCGGCGGAGGGCGTCACGGTGGAGAGGGAACCCTCGAACGTGCTGGGAAAGTGCTTCGAGCGGCTCTCGGGACGGCATGCGCCGGACACGGTGGACGCCGCTCTGCGGGCGGCCTTCGCGCGGGCCCGTTCCGAGCACGGCTGGCAGCCCGGTCCCGACCTGGGCAGCGAGACGCTCACCCTCCGGAAGGGCAACTGGACGGTCATGGCCGGCTTCCCGGGACGGCCCGCCCAGGGCCTTCAGGCGCCGGTCGTCATGTCGCTGATGTGCCTGGACGGCGACGACTCGTCGTCGAACAGCCCGGCGCCTTCCGCACCGGCGCTCACGCCTGCCCCGGCCTCGTCCTGAGGGCGGCCCCCGCCGGGGTCCGTCGAGCCGGGCGAGGGCCGGGCGTGACTCCTCGACCGGCCGGTCGTTGAACCCGGCGGTCAGCGAAGTGACACGGCGAGGCCCCGGGACCCGCGTCCCGGGGCCTCGTGTGCTGCTCCCTCAGGTCGGGGCGCCGTAGTGGGCGGCCAGATTGTCCCGTGCGGGCCTGGCGCGACCGGCCGGGCCCTGCGCGAACGCCCGGAGCAGGTTGGCGGTGACGGTGCGGGTGAAGTGACCGGTCCGGGCGTCCAATCCGTGGCTCGGCTTGGCGCCTCCTGGCGCGCCCACGTCGAGGGCTTCCACCCAGCGCATGGTGCCCGTCGCGAAGATCCCGGCTCCGCTCGGAAGCGACAGGTAGGCGGTGTCCGCGTACGACGGCCGGCCTTTGCACACCACCGGCGAGTGGGCGAGGATCTCGACCGGCCGCGGCATCGGGTGCGCCGGGTTCACCCGGTCGAACTCCACACCCACCAGGCGGGGGTAGGAATCCCCGGCCCGCGCGCCCGTACCCGCCAGCAGCCAGTGCTCCGGGTGGGAGACCACATACGGGGCGTCGACCGGATAGCCGTCGTACAGCACCCCGAGCAGCGCGCTCTCGGGGTCGGCGGCCGGAGCGCGCCGGAAGTCGTGGGTGGGCGGGGATCCCCGCTGGAAGCCGGGGTCCTTGGCGTAGTCGCCCTTGTAGCAGACCACGACACGGTCCGGTCCCACGTCGGACGCCTCGAAGCGGATCCGCCGGTAGCAGCAGTTCGCGCCGAGGACGGCCAGGTTCGTCCCGCTGTCGCGCGCCCGGGTCACGTGGCGGCGCTGCTCGGGGCTCCAGTACTCGTCGTGGCCCAGGGACACCATGGCGGCCGCCCCCATGAGCACGACGGGGCAGCGTGCCACGTCCGCCCCCGTGGTGTACGCCAGGGGAAGGCCCAGGCTCTCCGCCAGCGCGATCAGGGGGGCCTCGTACGGGAGGAACTGGCCCGCGCCATGCCGGTTCTCGTACGGTCGGTCGAAGGTGACCCGGAGGGACCGCGACCCGTTCTTGCCCGTCGCACCCCGGTAGAGGTCCGCTCCGCCCCACCGGTTGTAGGCCTGCCAGGTGGCCACCGAGTTCATGATCACCGTACGGCCGGCCCCGAAGGCGGACCGGACGGTGACGGGCACGAACCGCTGCGCCTTGCCGTCCTGCGTGTCGAGCCTCAGCAGGTAGCAGCCCTCCGGCCAGCCGGAGGTGTCGATCCGCGTCGTCACCCGCCATGCGGCGCGGGCCGTCCGCGTTTCGAGGTCGAGCACGGCCGGCGGCTGGAGAACACCCGGCAGCGGTGCCGACTGCCACACCAGACGGGCCCTCGCCCCTCCGTACCAGCCCATCCGGTAGGCACGGACGGCATAGGAGGCGGAGGTCGTCGACACCCGCACGCCGAGCAGCTCGCCCGGCCGGACGCTGACCCGGTCGGCGAACCCCTCGATGGCCCGCGCCGGGCCACGCCGGCGGATCCGCCAGTCGGGGGAGCCGGGCAGCGCGTTCTCGGCCTGGACGTCCAGTGCGCCCCCCGCCGGCAGACGGGGAACGGCCCGCCCGGCTCCGGCTCCGGCTGCCGCGCGCGTCGGCGCCGCGCCCAGGGACCAGGATCCGAACGTGGCGGCGGCCAGGCCCAGCACCCGGCGACGCCCGGGTCCCCGGCCGCCGGACTCCCCCGGGGCACCCGTCTGGTCCACTCCACCACCTCGGAATTCCGTCTCGGTAGGCCCTCGTTCTAGCCCATCGCCCACGCCGGGCACGGCAGGACGCGCACGCGGGCGCACGCCTTCGCCTCGAAGGCACCACGCTGCGCCGACGGCGGGACGCGTGTACCGGCCGGCGGGCGGGGTCGCCGGGGTGGCCGGTGGGGCGGTGGGCCGGTGGGGCGGTGGGGCGGCCTCCGGGCCGGCCGGTGATGCGCGCTAGCCGGGCAGGTGGAAGCCGTTGAAGAGGTCGTCCATGCCGCGCAGGGCCAGGCGGGAGGGGACGGCACGGACGGCGAGGTCGCGGGCCGCTGCGGCGAGCGGGTTGCGCAGGGCGCCGAGGCGGCCGACCCGGCGGGCGCGGAGGCGGACGGCGTCGGTGCGGTCGCGGCGGGCGGCGGTGTACGCGGCGAGGGCGGCCGGGACGGATCCGGGGCCGTCTGCGCAGTCACCGGCGCCTGTGGCATCCCCCGCATCTCCCGCGGGAAGCAGGTGGGCGAGGACCGCCGCGTCCTCGATGGCCTGGCAGCCGCCCTGGCCGAGGTTGGGGGCCATCGCGTGGGCGGCGTCACCGAGCCAGGCGATCCGGCCGTGGTGCAGGCGCGGGAGCGGGGCGGCCAGGTCGTAGAGGTCGTTGCAGAGGAGGTCGGCGGGGTCGAGTCGGTCGACTCGGTCCAGCAGGGCCGGGATCGGGTCGTGCCACGAGCCGAAGCGGCGGCGCAGTTCGGCGCGGGGGTCGGCCGACCGGGTGCCGGCCGGGACCACCGCGGTGGCGTACAGGTAGAACCGGCCGTCTGCCAGCGGGGTCACGCCGAAGCGCCGGCCCCGCCCCCAGGTCTCGCTCATGGCCGTGATGCGCAGCTCCGGGGCGTCCACGATGGTCCGCCAGGCGATCTCGCCGAGGTAGTGCAGGCCGGGGTGGGCGGGGAAGTACGCGCGGCGCAGCGGGCTGTGGATGCCGTCGGCGGCGACGACCAGGTCGGCGGGAAGGTCCGGTCCGGCTGCGGTACGGACGACCGGGCGGCCCGCGGCGTCGTCGACCCCGGTCACGGCGGTCCCGTAGCGCAGGACGTCCGGCGGCAGGGCGGCGGCCAGCGCTGCGGTGAAGGCCGGGCGCGGAACGGCGATCGGGGGCATGCCGTAGCGGGCCGCCATGTCCGCGGTGTCGGCCCGGGTGAGCCACTGGCCGTCGGAGCGGCGCACGCCCATCGTCACGGGCACGGCGCTGCCGGCGGCGCGGGCGGCGTCGACGCCGATGGCGTTCAGTGCGCGCAGGGCGTTGGGGGCGAGACCGATCCCGGCGCCGGTGGTGGGGGGTTCGGGGGCGCGCTCGCAGACGGTGACGCGCCAGCCGCGGCGGTGCAGCGCGAGGGCGGCCGTGAGGCCGCCGATTCCGGCCCCGGCCACCACCGCGTGACGGTTCGCCATGGCACACCCCTCCCCTACGGTTCGGACATCGACGACGACCACGGAACCCTGACTCTACAGCTGTAGAGTCAGGGCCTGTCCAGTCGGCAGGACCACGATCGCGACCGTGGGAGGGGAGGCCGGGCCGGGCCGTCAGTGTTCGGCCCGGCGGGCGGCCAGTTCGGTGCGGTTGGCGTGGCCGAGCTTGGCGAGGACGCTGCGGACGTGGCTTTCCACCGTGCGTTCGGAGATGACCAGGTCGTGGGCGATCTGACGGTTCGTCCGGGCCCGGGCCACGAGTTCGGCGATCTGGCGCTCGCGCGGGGTGAGCGGGTCGCCGGCCTGCCGCTGGGCGGCGATCTCGCCGATGACGCGGGCCGCCGCGGCGGCAGGGCCCGGCAGGTCGAGCCGGTCGGCGATCGACAACGCCTCCACGGCGAGTACGGACGCTTCGGCGAGTTCTCCTCTGCCGCGGGCGATGGTGGCGAGGTCCAGGCAGGTCAGGGCCACGTACGGGCGCGCGCCGAGGGCGCGGTTGCGGATCAGCGCCTCGCGGAGCAGTTCCTCGGCCTGTGACGGCCGGCCGGCGGTCAGGGCCAGCCGGCCGAGGTCGCGGCTGACCGTGCCGGAGAAGTACGCCGTGGGTGTGCCGAGCGCTCCCGGGTACGGGCGGAACAGCGCGAGCTGGTCGTGCACCAGCCGCGCCGCCTCCTCATCGCCGGTCAGGCCGATCAGGTCGACCAGGTTCAGGAGCACCGCGGGCCACGGCGGGTTCGTCATCGGGATCGGAAGCAGCGGCCGCAGCTGTTCATAGGCGTCCCGGGCCTCGTCCAGCCGCCCGGCGAGGAACAGCGCGCGGGCCCGCATGGACAGGAACAACGGGAGCCTGGGCGCGCGGTCGAGGTCGCGCCACATCTCCTCGGACAGTTCTGCGGGGTCGCCGCGCACCGCGGCCAGCTGTTGGCGCAGTACGTCACCCAGGGCGATGGCGGACTGGTCCCCGCTGGCCCGGGCCAGCTCGGACGCCTCCTCGTTGCAGCGCCGGGCCTCGGCGAACCGTCCTTCGTGTACGGCACGGGCCGCGGTCACGCGCAGCAGGTGCCAGCGGGCCAGGGGCAGCGGGGACCGGGCCACGACCGCCTCGATGCCGCGGACCGCGTCCTCCACCAGGTCCAGTCGACCCAGCAGGTATCCGGCCTGGACGCGCCACTGGTGGCCCAGTACGGCGGCCGCCGGGTCTGCGATCCGCTCGGCGCGGGACACGGCCAGCTCGCCCAGGCGCAGGCGTTCGGCGGTGTCGTCGGGGTGCGCCAGGGTCATCTGCACCGCCCGGGCGGCGTCGAGTTCGGCCTGGAACCCTCCGCTGGCCCCGGCCAGTTCGAGGGCGGCCCGGGCGTGCTCGGCCGCCTCCTCGGGTGAGTCGAGTTCGGCCGAGGCGGTGGCGAGTTGGGCCAGCAGCCGCGCGCGCGTCGCGTCCGGCAGGCCCTCGACGGCCAGGGCCGCCCTGCACAACCGCCTGATGCCCTCCGAGGCATGGGCGAAGGTCACGCCCTGCAGGACCAGGGCGGCCTCGGCCAGCAGAGCGGGGCGGCCGTCGGCGTGCGCCGCGTCGGACGCTTCCTCGCAGTGGCGCAGGCTGGCGTCGTAGCGCCCGGCGAGGTATTCGGCGCGGGCCAGTTCGATGAGCGCCGGGGCGCGCTGCGGGTCGGTCGCGTCGAGCACGGCGGCGGCGTCCGCGAGGTGCCGGGCGGCATCCGCGTAGGCATGCCGTTCCCGGGCCAGGTCCGCGGCAGTGCGCGACCAGTGCGCGGCGGCGGCACGGTGAGCGGGCTCGGGGCCGGACCGTCGCCAGTGTGCCGCGATCCGGGCCGCCTCGGCCGGGTCCCCCGCCTGCTCCAACGCCTGCGCAGCGGCCCGGTGCAGCGCGCGGGCGCCGGCCGGGGTGGTCCTGCCGAGCACCTCGTCGCGTACCAGGTCGTGGGCGAAGCGGTAGGTGCGTCCGATGCCGGTGGCCTGGGGCGCGGTGAGCACCCCGGCGTGCCAGGCCGCTTCCAACGCCTGCGCGACGGCGCTGTCGCCCAGGTGCGGCAGGACGGCGGCGAGCTGACCGGTGTCCAGCCGGTCGCCGAGCACGGCCGCGGCCCGCACGACGTCGCGCTGCTCGGTGGTGAGCCCGGCCAGCAGGCCGCTGACGATGGTGCCGATGGTGCTGCCGGCGTGCGTGCGCAGCGCGGTCACGAGCAGCGGCAGCCCGCCCGTCCGCCGGTGCGACTCCGTCGCTTCCGCCGTGTCCGCCCCGTCGAGGCACCGGGCCACTTCCTCCGGGGTGAAGGGCGCCAGGCGCAGCGTGCCGGCTCCGTAGCGGCCCAGGTCGGCGAGCGCACCGGCGACTTCGTCGGGCGCGGGTTCCCGGACGGTTCCCAGGACGAACAGCGCCGACTCGGCGACCCCGCCGGTCACGTGCCGCAGCAGGTCGAGGCTGGCGGTGTCGGCCCAGTGCAGGTCCTCCAGCAGGACGACCAAGGGACGTTCGGCGGCTGCCGCGGCCAGCGCATCGCTCATCCGGGCCAGCTCGAGGAACCGCAGGGCCGCCGCGTCGGCCGGCGCCGTCGCACTCCACGGCTGCTGCCCCGCCGTGGCCCCGGCTCCGTCCCCCGCCGGCCCCGCGGTCAGCGGTCCGAGCGCCCCGGCGGCGGCCTCCGCATGACGCAGGGCGCGCTGCCAGGGCCACAGGGGCGGCGCCACCGCGTCGCGCGGGCAGTGGCCCCGTACGACGTCGAAGCGGGCGGGGCCGGCATGGCGGCGCAGCGCCTCGGCGGCCAGGGTGCTCTTGCCGATGCCCGCGGGTCCCGCGAGCAGCACCACGGATCCGGAGCCGTGCTCCGCTGCCGCGATCCGCTGGGCGAGGACCGCCAACTCGGCCGCGCGACCGATGAATTCGCTTCCCACGCGGGGAGTATCCCGCACGCGGCCGCCCGGCGGACCTGCGGCGGCTGCGTACCTCGGTTCAGTGGCAGTACTGATGCCCCGGGGGGCCTACGGGGGCCACCGTGGTCGCATCCGCTCCGGCGACGGTTCCGCATCGCGCGTGACCCGGCCGGACACCCCCTGCGCTCCGAGGAGAGAACACGATGGAAGCACGCCCGGCCATGGTCGTCACGGACCGTTCCGCACCGAAGGCGTCGGCCCCTTGCGCCCGGCCCTGCGAAGGCCCCCGGCCCCCGTCCGCCCCGTCCGCCCCGTCCGCCCCGTCGTCACCCGGAGTCGTGGCGCGTGGAGCGCTGCGGGGAAGCGCAGCGGTGCGGCGGGCGTGGGCGGCCGTGGCGGTGGCGGCCCTCGTCGCCGCGACAGGGGTGGCGTGCGTGCCACCGGACGCCGGAACGGACCAAGGCGGCGGGACGCAGACACCTTCGACCCGACGCCCGGACGGCACGCCGCCCGAGTCCACCCGGCCGACGAAGCCCATCCAGCCGACCAAGCCCACCCCCTCGGCCACGAAGGACGACGCCCCGGGCGCGGCCACCATCATCCGTGTCACGCCGAACCACTCGGACGCGGGCGGCCGCACGTACGTGGCGTGCGAGGACATCCGGGTCGACCTCACGCTCAAGGCCTTCGATGGGCGGTCGCGGTGGCGGGCCCGCGCCGTCAACGTCGATCTGGTGGGCACCACCGCACGCACCCGCCCCCTGACCGACGCCCTCCTCGCGCGGGGCGTCGTGCTCGAACCGTCCTCGGGCGTGCTGGAGACGGGACAGACCCGGACCCTGCGCATCCGCGGCACCTACACCCCGCCTCCGGGCACCCCGCGGAGGTTCTGGGTGGCCGTCGACGACGGCTATCCCTCCCGGACCACTCCGGAATTCGTCTGCCGCTGAGCCGGGCGACGGCGGTCAGGGGGCGGGCCGGTCCCCGGAGGGCGGGGTGGCGGGGACCAGGCGGGGGACGAGGCGGACGTACGCGAGCATGCCGAGGACTTCGACCAGGGTCTGTGTGACCACGACGACCGCGGCAGCGGCGAGGGACTCGGGCAGGGCCAGGGCCAGGGGCAGGACGACCAGGGAGTTGCGGGTGGCGCCGGTGAAGACGATCGCGCGCCCGGCCGGGGCCGGGAGGCGGAACAGCCGGGCCACGGCCTTCCCGGCGAAGGCCATGACCACGAGGAAGGCGGCGTAGAACGGGACGACGGCGGCGACGGCGGTGAGGCCGTCGCCGAGCCCGGGGACCTGGGAGGCGACGACGGTCAGCAGCGTCGCGGCCATCAGCGGCACCATCGCGGTGGTCGCGGCGTCGGCGGCCCTCTGTCCGGCCGGGCGGCGTGCGGCCCACCCTTGCAGGGCCCATGCGAGGGCGAGCGGGACGACGATCAGTACGGCGAAGGCCTCCACGAACGGGGCGAGGTCCACGACGTCGGCCAGGGCGGGGCCCATGAACAGGTACAGGAACCCCGGGAGCAGCAGCATCTGCGCGATCAGGAGGAGGGGGGTCGCGGCCAGCAGGCGGCGGCTGGAGCCGCCGGCGAGGCCGGAGAAGACGATCACGTAGTCCACGCACGGGCACAGCAGGACCAGCAGGACCCCGACCCGGAGGGCCTGGTCCGCGGGGAGGAGGGTGAACATCGCGGCGACGACCAGCGGCACGACCACGAAGTTCACCACCAGGGCGGCGGCCAGGAAGCGGCCGTCGCGCAGGGAGCGGACCAGGTCGGCGGCGGGGACCTGGAGGAAGGTGACGAACAGCAGGGCGCCGAGGACGGGGTTGATGGCGGGGGCCAGGCCGGGGCCGGCGGCCGGGGCGAGGCGGCCCAGCAGGGCGCCCGCGGCCATGGCGACGAGGTAGATCGCGACCTGGTGGTGTTCCATCCGCGCGACCAGGCCGCTCGGTCCCCGCTCCGACACCGCGGCTCCTCCTTCGCACCCGTGGCGGCGGCCGGCCCCGCCGACAGCCGTCCGCCCATCCTCACAGGTCGGCGGACCGCTGCCCGCCGGCGCCTGCGCGCCCGCCGGCGCCGTCGGCGGGCGGGAGGGCGCGGTGGGCGCCCCGGGTGGTCATGCGGGTGCCCGGAAGAGGGCGGCCGGCAGTCAGCCGAACCCGTGCGAGGAGGCGGGTCCAGGAGGGCGCCCGCTTCCCGGGCGCAGCAGGACGAGGGCGCCCAGTCCGCCTGATGCGGTGTCCGGCGGTCGGCGGCGGGGGCGAGCGCCGGCGACATGCCCACGTTCGGCGTGATGGCGGCTTCGGCTCGCCGGGTCGCTGCACGCTGTGGCCGAAGACCACGGCGTGCGCTCCCGCGGGCCCGCAGCATCCGGCGGGCGGGCACGGACGCCCCACCGAAAGGCGTGGATGACCGACCTCGCCGCCGCCCGGGCGGCACGGCCCGGCCGGGCCCGCCGGGCCCGGAACGTCGTGCGGACCGAGGGCCCCGCGGCGGCCCGCATCGTGGTCACCGTCGCGGTCGCCTGGCAGGTCGCCCTGTGGCTGGGAGCCGACCAGCCACCGGTCTTCGCGGCGATCGTCCCGCTGGTGGCCCTGCGCGGCGATCCGATGACGGCCCTGGGTACGTCGCTCCAGCGGGCCCTCGGCGTGGTGGCGGGCGTGCTGATCGGGCTCGGCGTCCTCGGCGTGCTGCGTCCCTCGACCGCCACGCTGGCACTGGTGGTGGCCGCGGGCCTGGGCGTCGGAATGGTCCTGCGTGCCGGCGGCGGGCTGAACATCCAGGTCGCCGCCTCCTCGCTGCTGGTCTTCGCCAGTGCCTCACCCGATTCCTACGGCCTGGACCGCGCGTGGGAGACGGCTGCGGGAGCGGCGGTGACGATTCTGCTCGCCCCGCTGCTGTGGCCGCCCGACCCCCACCGGATCCTGACCGCCGTCGCCGACGACTGCCGGCTGCGCCTGACCCGGGCCCTCACCGGTACCGCGGCGGCCCTGGGCACCGGCCCGGCCGCCGCCCGCGACAACCTGCCCCACGTGGAGGCCGAGGTCGATGCCCTGCACGCCAACGCCGCACGCGCCCGGGAAGCCGAACGCGCCATCACCTTCAACCCCATGCGCCGCCGCCACCGCGACACCGTACGGCTCCGGGCCCGCCGCATCGCCACCGCCGAGGGCCTGTGCGCACACCTGACCTCCCTGGCCAGGGAGGTGGCCCAGCTCACCGGCCGGGAAGACCTCGCTCCCGACCTCGCACGGGCGGCGCGCCGCCTCCCCCCGCTCGCCGCGCTCACCGCCCGGGCCATCGAACGCACTCTGGACGGAGAAGACCCCCGCCCCGCCGTCACCGCCGCCCGCGCCTGCCTGAACGCGTACGTCCAGGCGGACGACCGCCCCCTCGCCGTCACCCTGCGCCGCCCCTTCCACCAGCTCCTCGTCGACCTCGACCAGCCGGCCCGCCCCACCGGGGAAGCCCCGTCCCGGAACTGACGACACGCCACCGGCCGCCTTCAGAACAGGGAGGGCACCTGCGTCCAGACGAGCAGCGTGGTGACCAGGTGCAGCAGACACCACGCCCGTGCCGTCCTCCACGTGCGCGACACCACGGCCGCGGCCCCGAGGAAGAGGGTGGAGAGGAGGAGACACAAATGCGCGCCCGCGCGGACGTCCTGATCGCTCGTCGGGGACATCTCCCTGCCCATGGCCGGCACGCTCAGGAACAGCATGAATGCCGCGACAGCATAGAGGGCGGCGGCCGAGGCCGCGCGCAGTCCAAGGGCCAGGGCCCGGTTCTCGGACATCGGGGTGTTCCGTCCTGCTCGTGGCTGCGGGCCCCCCACCCCCGTGGGGGGGCTCCGCTGCATGGCCGACGCGGCCGAATCCGCTGCGCCGCGTCAACCCTCCGCACGAGGCGGGATGTCGAACGAGCCCGACCGGCGCGACCGAGCGCTCCGCCCGGCTGCCGCCCGGCGCCTGCGGCCCGAGCCGTCCGCCCCCTGCGAGAACGATCCCCACGGTACGGCCGGGGAAGCCACCGGCCCAGGGCAGCACGCGCCACCCAGGGGACCGTGCACGCCACGGGGGACCCTGCACGCCGTGAAGGGGACACCGGACGCCGGAATCCGGCGAAGTCCTGACCAGGCACGCTGGTCTATGCTCAGCCCCTGTGGTCTCGCATCCGCATCAGGGAACAACCTCCTCCGCCCTCACCCGACTGAGCGTCAACGCCGCTCGTCTGCTCGGCGTACCCCCGCACGGATACGCGAACCTGCTGGGCGTGGCGCCCGAACACCTCAACGACGACCTGTGCCGCACCCCCGCGGCCACGGCCATCCGCATCGCGGAACTGACGACCGCCCACGCGCCCTGGACCGAGCTCTCCCTGGCGCTGGCCCAACAGTCGAGCATCGGCAGCCTCGGGGTCTGGGACTACCTGATCACCTCCGCACCCACTCCGCTCGAGGGGATCCGGGACGCCGCCGCCTACTTCGCCGCGGTCGCCGACACCGCCACGGACACGCTGCGGATCACCGAAGACGGCGACCACGTCACCATCAGCCACGTCAACCGGGCCGATCTCACCCACGAGGCGGCATGCGCCATCCGCGGCTACGCACTCGGCCTCTACCAGCGGCGTCTGAGCGAAGCCGCACGCCGCCGCCTGGCTCCCGTCCGCGTCACCCTGGACGCCGCAGCACCGGGCCGGCACGGCGCCCTGGCCGAGCTGTACGGCACGCGCGCCATCGACTTCGAAGCGCCGGACAGCTCGATCACCTTCCTCGCCTCGGACCTGAAGGTGCCGGTGCCCCACGCCCAGCCCGGCCTGTCCGCCGTGCTGCGGCGGCACGCCGAACAGACCCTCGCCACCGCGATACCGCTGCACAACTGGCTGGACCTCTTCCGCACCGCCCTGGCCTCCGCCCACGACGAGACGACGCCGACGCTGTCCGCCGTGGCGCGGCGCATGACCGTCAGTACGCGAACGCTCCAGCGCCGCCTCGACGAGCACGGCACCACCTGGAACAACGAGGTCGAGACGCTGCGCCGCGCGCAGATCACGCGGCTGCTGCACGACACCGACCTCGGCATCGACGCGATCGCCGCGCGCAGCGGGTACGCCGACGCCCGCGCCCTGCGCCGGGCCGTACAGCGCTGGTACGGCACCACACCCGCCGCCCTGCGCCGCACCGGCCCGCCGGACGACGGCGGGACGGCCCTCCCGGACACCGGGTAGCGGCGACGGCGGCCCCCAACCGGCCGTGCGGCAACCGGGATCGGCGTTTCAGCGGCTGGGGCGCAGGACCAGCCCGTGGTCGCCGTCGACCCGGATCCGCTGCCCGTCGGTCAGGCGCGAGGTCGCGTCGACGGCGGCCATGACCGCGGGGATGCCGTACTCCCGGGCGACGATCGCGGCGTGGGAGGCCACACCGCCCGTGTCGGTGACGACGGCCGCCGCCCGTCGGAAGAGCGGAGTCCATGCGGGACTGGTGTAGGGGGCGACCAGGACGTCACCGTTGCGGAGGGCGGCGAAACCGTCCGGCCCGTGAACCACGCGGACCGGCCCCTCGGTGATACCGGCGCTGCCCGCAGTTCCGCGCAGCAAGACGTCGGTGCGGGTCGCGCCGAACGGCCGTGCGGGCGGGGGCGGGGGCGGGACCAGCGGTGTCCGGGCGAGGGCGGCCCGCGCGGCCTTGCGGCGGGTGACGAACGCGCGCAGTGCGGCGGCGAGTTCGGGCGGTGGCGGCCAGTCCCCGATGCGTGCGAGTTCGTCCAGGCGCAGGTGGAAGACGTCCTCCGGGGTGTCGAGCACCCCGGCTGCGACGAGCCGGTGGCCCGTCTCCAGCAGCGCCCGCCGCATCGCGGGTAGCGGCAGCATCGCCAGGAACCGCGTGTCGTCCCGGATCTGCTGGAACCAGCGGGCCTGCCGCAGCAGCGCGCGGAGTGCCGCCCGCAGCGGTCCCGGTCCCCGGTGCAGCAATGGGTGGCGGAACAGGGTCTGTTCGGCCCGCTCGCCGGGGTGGGGGCCGGCCGGTGGCGGGTCCTGGGAGGCGAGTCCCTTCAGCATGCTCAGCACGATGTCCGGCCTGTCGCGCCAGGTACCCGGCGTGAGCAGCAGCGGGGTGGCCGTGTCGCGGTGCCCGTACAGGTCGAGGAAAGCGTCGAAGTCGGCCACGAAGCCGGGGGCCGCATCCCGCAGGCCGGTGTGCAGCGCCGCGTACAGCTCGTCTGCGGTGCGCCGGGCGAAGGCCTCGCTGAGCCGCGTGTCGGCCCGGATCGCGGCCGCCAGGTCCTCCAGCGCACGGTTCGCGTCGGCGGTCAGGGTGTCCACACCGGACAGCAGCGCTCCCAGGAGCGGGCGCCGCCGCAGCGCGGTCAGCGTGGCGTACAGCCCGGCCAGCGCCAGCAGGGTGCGGGGGAAGTACCGCAGCCGCAGGTCCAGCAGCGGTGCGGCGATCCGTGGACCTTCCTCCAGCAGGGCCGTGAGTTCCGGCCAGGAGCAGCCGGCGGGGTCCCGTGCGCCGAGTTCATCGGCGCGCCGGCGCATGGCCCCGATGAGCGGATCGGACTTCCAGCGGGCCGGGTCGTGGCGGCGGGCCGCGCCGGCGAGGCGCAGGGGCGCCGTCAGGAGCCGCCAGGTGGGCCTGGGTAGCGGCAGGTCCACACGGACCACCACGCCGGAGTCCTCGATGAAGAACCGGTTCGGCGGCGGAAGGGCGACGCCGGTCGCCGTGACCACGGCGCTTTCGAGCAGTCCCAGCAGCGGAGCCAGCCAGGCGGTGGTGTCGATCGGGTACGGGCGGACCGGCAGGACCTCATCGAGCATGGCGGCCGCCAGTCGCCGGAGGCGGGCAGGAAGGGCGGGAAGGACCGGCAGCGGCGTCAGCCGGCGCTCGCCCCGCCCCCAGGGCTGCCGGGCGAAGCGGAGGAGGCGCGGCGTGCGCGCCGGCTGCGCGGGCAGCGCGGTGATCGGGCGGGTCTGCAGGACGTGCAGGGTTCCGTCGGCCCACGCCCATTCGATGTCCTGCGGCCGGCCGAAGTGCCGCTCGGCCTCCCGGGCGAGGACGATGAGCCGGCGCAGTGCCGCGGCGGGCAGGGCGGCGCCCGCCCGGTCCCCTGCGACCTGCTCGGTGCCGCCGCCGGGGCGGGGGCGCAGAAGGATGTCGTGGTGTCCGGGGGTGCGGTCGACCACCTTCGAGCGGCGTGTGTCGACCACGATGCGTTCCGGCGAGACCAGTCCGGAGACCACCGCCTCGCCGAGCCCCGGACCGGCGTCGACGACCAGTACGTCCCGGTCGCCGGTGACGGGGTCACTGGTGAACGCGACCCCCGCGTACTCGGCGTCGACCATGCGCTGTACGACGACCGCCATCCTCACCCGGTCGTGTGCGATGCCGTGTCCGGCGCGGTAGTCGACCGCGCGGTCGGTCCACAGGGAGGCCCAGCACCGGAGGACCGCCTCCAGGAGACCGTGCTCGTCGATGACGTTGAGGAAGGTGTCCTGCTGACCGGCGAACGCAGCCTCCGGCAGGTCCTCCGCGGTGGCGCTCGAGCGCACGGCGACCGCCCCGCCGCCGAGATCCCGGTAGGCGGCGCGTACCGCCTGCGCCACGTCGTCCGGCACGCCGGCCCGCACGACGGCCTCGCGCACCGCCGCCGGGCCGCCGGCGCCGAGCAGGCCGGGATCCGGCGGCCGGTACGCCGCTGTGGTCACGACGAATCCCGGAGGGACCGTGAAGCCGGCGCGGAGCAGTTCCCCCAGGTTCGCGCCCTTCCCGCCCGCGATCTCCCGGTCGGCCCCGCCCAGCCGCCCCAGCGGGACGACGAGGCCGGCCGCACCCGCCGCGCGCGCCTCCTTGTCCATGCCACGCTCCTTCGCCGCGAACGGCCACCGGCTGGGCCGAGACAATCAAGCCTGGCACCGGGCCCCGCGGGGCGCTCCCCGGCGGGGGCAGATCCTCCGCGACTGCCGCCGGAAAGGCGCCCGTCTCCACCACGCCGTCCAATCCGTCGCCCCATGCACAACGTCGCCCTGACGCATGAAACACCAGCTCAAGCGCCACTCGCGCCTGCCCGCCCGAGCCTGACCTCTGCAAGACCCTTCAGGCCGGTGCGTCCGCCAACAGCGCGTCGGCCTGCTCCACGAACTCCGCGACGTCCGGGACTCCCCGGTACGGCTCGAACCGCTTGCGCAGCCGCGCGATCCTGCGGAACGCCCGCGGGGAGTGGAGCTGCCGCGTGAGCCGGACCGCCTCCAGTCCGTGCCGGGCGGCCGCTTCGGGCTCGTGGTTCGTCAGGTCGGCGTGCGCGAGGATGCCGGTGTTGATCGACCGCCGGCGGATGTGGGAGGCGGGCAGGTCCCGCAGGGCGGCCTGCGCGTACTGGCAGGCCTTGGCCGGCTCGTTCAGGTCCCTGAAGCAGTGGGCGAACGCGTCGGCCAGGTAGGCCTCCTTGAAGTAGCGCAGATAGGTCGCCGAATCGTCCGTCGGGCTCGACCGGTCGAAGTGCTGCTCCGCTTCCGACAGCGCGCGGGCGCAGGCCCGTCCGTCACCCATGCGGGCATGGCCCCGGGCCTCGACGACCCAGGCGACCGCCAGGGCGAGGTGTCCGCCCCGCTGGCGCCCTCCCAGCCTGGCCGCTTCGGCGAGCTGTACCGCCTCGGCCGGATGCTGGGCGTAGAGCGCGAGGTGGCCCATGTGGGTGGCCATGACCTGGGCGCCGTAGTCCCGCGAGTCGGCGGCATGGGCCAGCCCCAGGGCGAGGATGTAGTAGCGCTCCGCCAGATTGAGCTCATTGCAGTCGATGGCCATATAGCCGGCGGCCGCGGTGAATTCGGCCGCGGTCTGCAGGAGAGCACGGCCCACTTCGTCGGTCCGTGACTTCTTGAGCAGCGGGGCGACGTCGAAATGCAGATAGTTGATCATGTGTCGGCGGATCCGCTGCGCCCCGAACTCGTGGCTGAGCCGCTCGAATTCATTGCCCAGTGCGCGCAGGTGACGCACGTCGGCCATGGTGACGCGGCCATCGGTACCCGTATAACTCACGTCCTCCCGCGGGCCGCCGATCAGCCAGTCGCGGCTGGCGGCCGATACGGCACCGGCCGCAAAGGCGGAATCGATGAGAAACCCACGACTTTCCACGTCGTACCTCCACAAGCGCCTCGCTGTGTCGACGGCGCGTTCCGTGTTCCTGGGATAGCGGAGCCCGATCGTGTGGTCTTCCGAAACGATGTCCATGCCGAGGTCCTGAGGTGTCAGCATCCGGCCGAGGCGCTGGGAGAACACCTGCGCCAGCAGGCTCGGTGTGGGGTCCCTGGGAACCGAGCCGGCCAGCCAGCGCGCGACCGCCGTGTGGTCGCAGCCCATGCTGAGTCCCTGGGTGGCGCCGAGTTCGGTGACGCGCCGCGCCAGACCCTTGCGGGAAAACCGTGCTTCATTGATCAGGTCCTGCAAGTTCCGGTTCGGTTCTCGACGAGTACTCATCAGACCCCCGATGCGATTGCTCCGCTCGAACACCCACGTTAGTGATCCGGTGTCAGCTTGACTAAGCCTTTGCCGTCAGCGCGCCCTTTTCGAGCCCCCTGCTGCACCCCTTGCCCGATGGCGCGCGTCTGTGCCCACCCCGTTCCTGCTCCCAACAGTAGAGCCAGAACATCTGGCTGATGGGCCGTAAGTCCCGTCTCTGGGGTGGAGGAGACCGCAATGGGTGGCGAGATGCGAAACGGCTGGGGTATGGCGGAGTGGATTCGTCTGATGGTGCTCGTGGGTTTGATCGCGCTCATCACGGCCGGTCCCGCTTCCGGCGACGTCTGGGCCGTGGTGGCGGCGGCGGCCGGGCAGGCCCTCGTCCAGGTGCTGGCACCCCCGCTCACGGCCCGACCGCTCCCGCCCGCCGTTCGCGACCGGGCGCCGGGACCGCAGGACGGGCCGGCCCCGACGGAAGGCACTCCCTGAGCCGGGGCGGCAGGCCCGCGGGGACACCCGGAAGCTCGCGGGGACACCCGGGAAACTGCCTGGTGCTCTGACCGGAAGGGTTTTGCCGTGACAGAACCCTGAGCTGAAGGGGGGTTGTGTAGTTG